>CAZOXN010000087.1:0-8261 GCA_964583655.1 uncultured Desulfarculaceae bacterium
CAAGCATCCCCCGGAGGCCAAATCCTTTGGAAAATCAAGCGCCGAAGACTTGAAGAGGAGAGAAATGCCGCCACCCCCCCGTGACCAGTTGCGATCCTCTCTCTTTCCGTCATGGCCCTTGGGTGCCAAAGGGGTACCCCGTGAAAGAGCGCACGGATGTGGTTGCAGCAATATACATGAGTCCCATGTGAATGTCACTTCGGGCTGCCCCATGGAAGCAGACTGACGGACTGCACCTGGGGCGGGTTTGGTACCGTGCCGAATGCCAGTGCCTTGCTCGCCAATGCCACGTGGTCCACTGCAAGAGATCACAAGCAACCGGCTCCCCATGCCTGGCAGGTTTTCCTGTCTATTGAACGGCCCCCTGCCGCCCGCCGACCTCCACGAGCTGCTGCATCCGGTAAAGGCGGCGGTAGATGCCATCGATGGCCATGAGCTCCTGGTGCGTGCCCTCCTCCCGGATCAGACCCCGTTGCATCACCATGATGCGGTCCGCATTGCGAATGGTGGATAGGCGATGGGCGATGACCAGAGAGGTCCTCCCACGGATGAGCCTCGCCATGGCCCTCTGGATGATGGCCTCGGTGGTGGGATCCACGCTGGATGTGGCCTCGTCCAGGACAAGGATCGCTGGGTCGTAGAGCAGGGCACGGGCGAAGGCGATCAGTTGCCTCTGGCCCAGAGAGAGATTCTGTCCCCTCTCCCCTATCTCCGCGTCATACCCCCCAGGTATCTGGAGGATCAGGCCCTCCAGGCCCAGGGAGCGAACGACTTCTCGGACACGTTGCTCCGGGACCCCCTGATCCCAGAGTCGCAGGTTCTCCAGGAGGGATCCGGAGAAGAGGAAGACATCTTGCGGGACAACCCCCACATGCCTTCTCAATTCCTTCTTGTCCCACTGGCGCACGTCCATCCCCTCCACCTGGATTGAACCTTTCTGGGGGTCATACGCACGTTGCATGAGCCCGATCATGGAACTCTTTCCGGCCCCCGTGGCCCCGACCAGGGCCACCGTCTCTCCGGGTCTGACCCTCAGACTCACATCTCGCAGAACCCATTCGCCTCTGTTGTAGGCGAACCAGACGTGGTCGAACGTGACCCTCCCGTCGCGGTCCCTTGGATGCTTGGGGGTAGGGGGGTCAGGGAGATCCTCCTGCGTGTCCAAGAGCCCTAGGACCCGCTCGGAGGCGGCCATGGCCCCTTGGAGGATGTTGTACTTCTCCGCCAGGTCGCGCACCGGCTGAAAGAAGCGCTTGGCATACTGGATGAAAGCCACCAATACCCCTGGAAGGATTTCCTCCTGGATGACCTGGCCACCTCCGTACCAGATGATCAGGCCAAGGCCCATGGCGGCTATCACCTCTACGCACGGAAAGAAGAGCGAACTGTATCGGATAGATCGGAGGTACTGGTCGCGGGTCTCACGGTTCATGCTGTCCAATCTACGGAAGTTCTCTTCCTCGCGGGAGAATAGCTGGACCGTGGTGGCACCACTGAGGTTCTCCTGCAAATAGGCGTTGAGCCTCGCAAGATGTAAACGCACTTTTCGATACGCGTCCCTGGCCCTGACCCGGTACAAGGCTGTGGCCATGACCAGTAAAGGGGTCACGGATAGGACCACGATGGCCAACCTCCAGTCCATCCATAAAAGGACCAGGGTTATGCCCAGGAGGGTGACCAGATCTCCGAAGATCACTATCACGCCTTGGGTGAAGAGCTCGTTGATCACCTCGATGTCCTGAACAGCCCTGGTAACCAGGCGGCCCACCGGGGTCCTGTCGAAAAAGGATTGGGACATGCGCAGGATGTGATGGAACAGCTCGGTGCGCAGGCGCAGCATCACCCTCTGGCCAGTGAGCTGGAGGAGGTAGACCCGGAGGTACTGGGAGAGGAAGCCCAGGACCAGGGCGAGCATGTAGAGGAGGGCAACGTGCAACAGACCGGATGGGTCCTTTCTGGCTATGTGCTCGTCGATGGCGATCTTGGTCAGGTATGGGCCGGCAAGGTCCAGGAGGGAGTTCACCACCAGGACGACCAGACAGAGCAGGACCAGTGCGAAGTGGGGCCGCAGGTACCTTGCGAGGCGGAGCATGAGCCTCACATCATAGGTCTTTCCCTGGAGTTCGTCGTCGAGCATCCTTGTGCCCTCAGAGGCCCACCTCACCGAGATCCCCCTTCTCCCAGTTGTTCCAGCTCTGCCATGAGGGCCTGCTGTTCGCAAACCCTCTGGAAGTACCCGCCTGCGTGCGCAAGGATCTCCGGTTGCCCCTCCTCGGCCAGCCGTCCTTCCTCCAGGACCACCAGCCTGTCGGCCATTGCCAGGGAGGATACCCGGTGCGATGTAAAGATGATGGTGACATCGGGCAGGGCGTCCAGGATGTTCGCCATGGCCTCTGCCTCGGTCTCTGCGTCCAGGTGGGCGAAGGCATCGTCAAGAAGGAGGAGGCGTGGTGCCACCATGAGGGCCCTTGCCACGGCCACCCGCTGGCGCTGGCCACCTGAGAGCATCACCCCTCTCTCCCCGACCACTGTGTCCCCCCTCTCGGGGAAGGCGTCCAAGTCCTTGTCCAGGCGGGCGGTGCACACCGCCTTCGCCACCGCCTCCTGAGAGGCCGACGGGGCCCCGAAGCGGACGTTCTCGAAGATGGAGTCGGAGAAAAGAAAAGGCTCCTGACTTACCCATCCTATGGAAGCGCGCAGCTCTCTCAGGGGGATACCTCGGATATCTCGGCCGTCCACCCTTATGAGGCCCCGGGTCGGGTCATGGATCCTCGGGATCAGCTCAAGGAGGGTGGTCTTGCCGCTCCCTACCGGTCCGGTAATGCCGATGCGCGCCCCGGGAGGCACCTCGAGGGTCACCTCCGTCACGGCCCATCTCTCCGAGGCCGGGTATCTGAAGCTCACGGAGTCGAGATGGACCGAGAGGCCCCGCCCGTGGCCGACGAGCTCTCCATGGCACAGGCCTCCTGCGCTTTTTTCACGCCCTGGGTCAAGGCCCCTGCTCGTCTTCAGGGGAGGGGATAGGACCAGGGCGGCCTCCGAGGCCGAGCCGCCGATGGGGCAGGTTTCCCCTGGGCCAACCGTATCGGATATGGCGGGCCGTTCGGCGAAGATCTCCTCGATGCGCTCCAAGGAGGCCCTGCCTCGCTGGAGCAAGTTCACCATGAAGCCCAACGACATCATGGGCCAGGAGAGCATGGTGAGGTAGGTATTGAAGGCAACGAAGCCCCCCAAGGAGAGCCCTCCCTCCAGGACGCGATTTCCCCCCATCCAGAGGACGACGACCGCGGCGGTGCCGGTGAGCAGGCCGAGGAGGGCCCAAAACAGGCCCCTGGTCCTGGCCAGGTCGATGTTCTTGCGAATATACCTTTGAACAGCGTCTTCGTACATACCTTGGCGCACCCGTTCCATGGTGTACGAGTGCACCAACCGGATACCAGAGACCGTCTCCTGCACCAAGTGGGTCAGGTGGGCCAACTCCATTTGGACATCCACGGACTTCCTGCGCACCTCTCGGCCGAAGTGCAGGAAGCACAAGGAGAGGAAGGGAAGTGGGACCAAGGAGGCCAAGGTGAGAGGGAAATCTATGAGGGCCATGAGGATCAGGCATGTGCCTATGGTCAGGGAGCTGTCCACGACGAGGAGTCCGAAGAAGGCGATGAGCTCCTGGATGGCCACCAGGTCGTTGATGCAACGGGACATGAGGTCGCCCACAGGCCTTCTCAGAAAGAAGGACCTGTCCATCCCCAGGAGGTGGCGAAAGAGGTCGTCCCTGAGGTGATACTCTACCCTCCTGGAGACCCCAAAGAGGGAGTTCCTCCATCCGAAGCGGAACAGGGCTTGACACGATACCACGAGGACGATGGACAGAAGGTAAGGAAGGAGTTGTCTGCCGGAGCTCAAGGAGGGGAGGGCGTCTATGGCCTCTTTGACCAGCCACGGGGGGATCAGCGCGAGCACGTCGGTGACCATGAGGGAAACGACGCCCCAAAGGATCAGCCTGCGGTAGGACTTGAGATAGTTGATGATTCTCCCGAATTCACTTCCGCCGCGGTTCATGGGAATCCTTCTGCGCTGGGTCCGCCATGCGCAGCCATTTGTTGGTCGCAACGGTCCACTGGCCACTGGCAACGATCACCGGTCGGCTGCCTTGCCTGCGCCAAGCGAGGCACAGAAGGCAGGCAAGCCGCTCCGAGAGACCCCACCACCCCATGATCACTTACGGGCCTGGGACCACGAGGATCGCGTCCGAGGCGCCATGGACCTTGCTTTTCTCCTCCCGCGCCGTGACGAGGACCTCCCCTAGGCGAGGCGTCCCATCCTCTGCCCGGAAGTAGAAAGGGCTCAGACGCACGTACCCCTTCATGGTTCGGATCTCCTGGCTCGCAAAGTCGAGATACTCGAGAGGCCAGGGGGGACCGTGAACAGACTCCTGGACGATCCAATCTCCTTCCTCCCTGGCCCTGAGGCAGGCCGCCTCCCACTGGCGAGAGCTCAACTGGTGGCCATCGACGACCTGGCGCCCTTCGAAGGAGCGCCCCTTCTTGAGGTAATACCCCCTTTGGGACAAAGGAAGCCCCATCAGATCAGCCATCTTCTCCTTGTCAGCGAGCCATGTGCCAGGCACCAGGGCGGCGAGGCGATGCCAGTCTCGCTCCGAGATGGCCCCTGACATCTCCTTCCGGGCCTGAGGATGATGGACCAAGGCCAAGACCCGCTTGTCTTCCAGGAAGTCCTTCCACGGATTGGCGAGGCACAGTGCCCCTTCTGAGACCGCCGACAAGATCTGCGCGGCCCTCCTGGGCGCACTTCGAAACAGGGAAGGGCTGCGGAAGAGCCTGTGAACGAGGATGGGCCTTCGACCGTCCGGGAGGAGGAGGCCGCCCATGGGGTCCGCGCAAACGCACCCCAAAGGGGCCACCACCAGCTCCAGTGCATCCAAGTGGCGCGCCAGGAGGAGGTGTTCGTGCCTGTAAGGGGAGTTCCCGGCCCCTAGGGCGGCCATTAGGGGAAGGCCAAGATCAAGCCCCATGCCCCTGGCGCGGGACCAGGCAATGAAGCGCGCCTTCATGGCCTGCTCGTAGGGACTGGCCGTGCCAGGGAGCCATGGGTGGGGACCATAGGCTGAACGCAGGGCCTGGGCGATCCCGAGCCCACCCATCACCACCTGGATCTCGAATAACTTCAAGGAATCTTCCTGTGCCAAGGTCATATCGAGCCTGAAGAAGGTCAACGGTTCTTCGCGGCCGAGCTCCCACAAGGCCGCCTCTTCAGGGCAGGCAGGAAAGCCGAGGATCTCCTGGAGGAAAGGACTTGTCCCCAGGTGGCCATCCAGAGCCTGGATAAAGCGGTCTACCAGGGGGCCTATCTCCTGCAGCTCCCGGAGGAGTCCCTCCGGGAGGGTCACGGGTTCCGGAGGGACCCGCCAATTGACCGTCCCGACTCGCTTGAACAGGGCCCCTTGCCCCAGCAGGGATGCCCAGACCTCTCTCCCCCTGCGCACTCGACCACCCCTGTCAGGCATGGCCAGGACCTTGGGGGCCATGGCCGCGGTGGCCAAGATCTCCTGGAAGTCCTTGTACAGGTAGTTCTCACGACACGAACTGAGGGGCAACATCGAGGCTCCGCTTTCCCTTTGACTCCGAGTCTCTTTCAACACTAATATTATGATCATCGCAAGGCAAGAGGCGGGCCACGGATAGCCGGGTTGTGAGGGGTGGAAGGGGGGTGCTCGGATGCTCAGCCCAATGGAGCGGATCCTGCACCTGAAGAAGGTGCCACTGTTCTCGGACCTCCAGGTGCGGGAGCTCACCGCCATCGCCTCCATCGCCCGGGAGAGGGAATTCCCGGCGGGCTCTGTGATCATCCGCGAGGGGGAGACCGGGGAATGCCTGTACGTCCTCCTGGCCGGGAGGGTATCGGTGATCAAAGACCTCGGGACCCCGAGGGAACTCCACATAGCGGACATAGAGAAGGATGACTACTTCGGCGAGATGGCCCTGTTCGACCGGGGGCCCCGTTCTGCCTCGGTGGTGGCCCGAGAGACGACAGAGGCCTTGGAGTTGGGTCGACTGGAGTTCAATGAGATCATGAAGGAGTTCCCGCAGATCGCCATACATGCCTGCAAGGTCTTCAGCCGAAGGCTGCGGGACCTCCAGTCCAAGATCCAGGACCAGTAGCCTGGCTCACTCCTCCATATCCCTGAGCCACAGTTCCAGATTGACCATGCCCCACAGGAGCCAGTCCATAGGCTTCATCAGTCCCTGAAGGCGAAGCATGATCTCGCGCTGCAGGGCATCCCTGCGGTAGATGCTTCGGCCCAAAGTCCTGGGTTCGAGGAGCATCTTCCTCCAGCGTTCCAACAGCGGCACAGGTGCATCCCGGATCCACGTCCTCATGGGAAACGGGAAGCCGATCTTCTTCCTGTAGGCGAAGGTCTCACCCCAGCGATGAGCGCATAGCAGCTTCATGGGGTGCTTCCGGACCCCGCTGGGATTCCGTTGGTAGAACGGCGTGGACAGGACACGGCGGACCCAGCCTTCCTCCAGGAAGGGCAGGTTGAGCTCAACGCCGTGACAGGCTGCCACCAAATCGGCCCTGGTCAGGAGGCGGTTGCCGACAGTGCCAATGTGATAGATTATGGCGGCATCATCCAGGGATAGGCTGGAGGCCTTCTCTTGCGCCTCCTTCCAGATGGCCCAGCGTGGGCTCAAGTCCAGGGGGACAGTGGTGATCCTCTGGACCAGGGCCGGGTCGTTGAGACGATGGGTCTGGCAAGAGATCACCCGCCTCCCCGCCTCCGTTGGGTCATCCTCCCAGAGCTGGGCCAGGGCCCCACGTTCCTCGTCGTAGAGCCCCCCGGAGAACCAGCCGTCAGCCCCTTCGCCCGAGAAGACAGAGGGTCTCCCGTTTTCCTTGGCCCATTGACACAAGAGCCACCACGGTACTTGGTTGGTACTGGTCAGGGGTGTCTGGAGGGCCTCAATGGACTCCTGCCAGGCCGATGCGAATACAGAAGGCGTCAAGGGGATCTCGGTGCCTGGGAGACCGAGGGCCTCCCTGACCGCCCTGGCGTACGGGGCCTCGTCGTGGCGGTACCCAGGGCAGGTGACTGTGACGGTGATGGTTTCCCTCGCCCGGTGATTGTCCGCCATGGCCTCGGCCAAAAGGGCCGAGTCGATCCCACCCGACAGGAACAGGGCAAGCGAATCAGTGGTGGTGTGTGCCAGTAGCCTGGCTGTGGCCCCCTTGATGGTCCGCTGTATCCGTCTGCCCAGGTCCTGGTCATCCAGGTCCTCCACCGGGACTGGAAAGGTGAAAGGGAGCCTGGTCAAGGTTGCGCCGTGGTCTCCGAGCCTGCCCGAGAGCACCTGCCCAGGCAGCAGCTCCCTTACCCCTCGGTAGAGCGTCTCGCCGCCTGCCACGTGATCGAAGACCAGGTATTCTGGGATCTTCTCCCAGTGCGGTTCTCGTGACACCCATGGGCATCGGAAAAGGGTCGGGAGATCCCTGGCGAAGGCGATCCCTTCCCGGGACTCGAACCAGTACAGGGGACGCAACCCCTGCCAGCCACGCGCCAGGGTCCAGGTGCCTTTGGCGAGGTCCAAGACGGACAGGGCAAAGGGTCCGTTGATGCGCTGGAGAAAGGATCGTCCCTCTCTTCCCCAGCCGCGCAGCACGACCATGGGTTCTGGTGTGTCTCGCGGAAGTCCAAGACCCTTCCTGATGGAGGAGCTGTTGTATATCCTGCCATCCCATTGGAGGACCAGGTCCCCTGCCCGCACCGAGGGCCCAAAGGCGGCCTGGTGGCAAAGAAAAGGTTCGCTGGATGGGGAGACAGCCATCGCGAGGACATCCTGGAGGTCTGCCATGCGATGACTGAGGATGACCCCGCACATGCCGAGTGGCCTCATGCCGTGGCCATAATCCTGGGAATTCCCTGTGATGTGCCCAAGCGTTCGAAGAAGACCTCTGCCAAGACGGCCTTGTGCCTCTAGCACTCTGCCCCAAGGAGAGGCATCATGGGATCGCGGCCTCGTTTCCAGGGCCCCTGAGGCCTGTTCCCTCGATGCTTCGAGTCTCCGCCCTGCCTGCGCAAACCCGGGCGCGGCAGTCAGGGAAGCCCCTCCGAGAAACGCCACCACCCGGTAATGAGTCACCACCGAGCCCCCACCACGGCCTGGGGCTCCGAGCCCGACTCGGGGGTTTTTTCGGGCACCATTCCCGGCGAAGCGAAGCGGCCGCAAATCCCGCCGCCTCAA
>CAZOXN010000088.1:0-8226 GCA_964583655.1 uncultured Desulfarculaceae bacterium
CGGATCCTTCGGCAGACTTCTTTCCCTTCCATCTTGGGGAGCATGAGGTCCAGGATCACCATGTCGGGCCGTTCCCTCTCGGCCAGCTGGAGCCCCTGCAGCCCGTCGGAGGCCTTTAGGACCCTGAAACCAGCCTGCGTGAAATTGTATTCCATCAAATCGAGGATGTCCGCCTCGTCTTCGACCAACAGGATCGTCTTCTGTGCCATGATTTGTGGGCCCCTTCTGTGACCGACAGTGAGAGGCTGTCTCTCAAGCGGATTGTATCCCATAGGACGGCAAAGGCAAGCGGATCCTTGGGACAGGTGCCCTGCCCGTCGATTGAAATCCAACGGGAGTGCAAGTAATATCTGGCCAGGACGGCGCAGTTTCCCCGGGGGGGTGGAGGTGACCGATGAAGCGAGTGGGCGATGTGATGACCCACGATCCGAAGGTGATAGGGCCGGATAGCCCCATAAGAGAGGCCTTGCGCTCCATGCGGGAAGGAGGGTTCAGGCGCCTGCCGGTGGTCGAGGGTGGCCGTCTGGTGGGGATCCTGAGCGACAGGGACCTCAGGCAGGCCATGAACATCCCTATGATCGTTCGGGAGAAGCATTACGACGAGTACGTCTTGGGACATGTGCAGGTTGGCACCTGCATGACCGCCGAGGTCCTGGTGCTTTCCCCTCAGGACTCCCTGGAAAAGGCGGCCAAGCTCATGCGAGACAAAAAGGTGGGTGGATGCCCGGTCCTCGAGGATGGACGTCTCGTGGGGATGATCACAGAGTCCGACCTCCTGGGCTACCTCATCGAGTGTCTGGAGAGGGGGATGCTCATCTGAATGGGCGGCCAATGGAAAGAGTCTGCCTGCGCAACATTACCGACGGAGGCCCCAAACGATGTTCTTCCCTTGTCAAATGGAGGGCCAGAGGATATTTTATTTGTCAGGCGCTCGGCTGCCATCGAGACGATATGTATGAAGGACGGGGGGATGAGTTTCCCCGGCATCGGCCGTTCAAGACGGTCCTACCGTTCTGAGGAGGTCATGGAGTGAGGGAGAGATCTTCGACGATCCGTATCGGGGTGCTAGTTTGCCTCGCATTTCTCCTGGGGGTGATGGTAAACGGCACAGGTCTCCGATGGGTCCTCGCGGTACCCAAGGAATCCTTCGATCGTTACGAGAAGCTCAAGATCTTCACCGACGTGCTGGCCTACGTGGAAAAGAACTACGTGGAACCCGTCAACGTGGAGAAGCTGATCTACGGGGCCATCCAGGGCATGCTTCAGAGCCTGGACCCTCATTCCTCTTTCATGCCGCCTGACATGTACAAGGAGCTGCAGGTGGAGACGAAGGGGACCTTCGAGGGTTTGGGCATCGAGATCACCATTCGGGACGGGGTCCTCACAGTGGTTTCCCCCATAGACGACACCCCTGCGTTTCGCGCCGGGATCAAGGCTGGGGACCAGATCATCAAGATCAACGGGGAGCCCACCAAGGACATGAGCCTCGTGGAGGCCATCAAGAGGCTCAGGGGGCCCAAGGGGACGCAGGTGACCATCTCCGTGCATCGCAAGGGGTGGACCGAGCTCAAGGACTTCTCCATGACCAGGGACGTGATCCCCATAGCGAGCGTCAAACACGACCGGCTCCCAGACGGGTATGGTTACCTTCGCATCAAGAACTTCCAGGAGAATACCTCCCAAGACGTGGAGAAGGCCCTCAGGGATCTGGAGTCTTCCCCAGGGGGGCTCAAGGGTCTGATCCTGGACTTGCGCAATGACCCAGGCGGTCTGCTCCCTGCTGCCATAGAGGTGGCTGACAAGTTCGTCGCCTCGGGCGTCATAGTCTCCACCGAAGGGCGGTTGGAGAAAAAGCAGTTCACGGCCCGCGCCGAAGGGACCAGAAACAATTTCCCCATGGTGGTACTGGTCAACGGAGGCAGCGCCAGTGCTTCCGAGATCGTGGCCGGGGCCCTCCAGGACCACAAACGGGCCTTGATCCTGGGGAGCCGCACCTTCGGGAAGGGATCTGTGCAGTCCATCTACGGGCCACTGGATGACGGCTCAGGGCTCAGGCTCACGGTGGCCCTGTACTACACCCCCAGCGGCCACTCCATTCAGGCCAAGGGGATCACGCCGGACATCGTGGTGGAAGACGACGAATGGGAGTACAAGCCCTCGGCCAAGAGGGTGCTCAGGGAGAAAGACCTCTCGGGGCACCTGGAGAGACAGACTGAAAAGCCCGTGGATGAGCCCAAGGGCCTGAAGGAAGAGCACAGCAAGGACGTGCAATTGATGAGGGCATTGGAGCTGCTCAAGGGGTGGCATGTCTTTCGCAGCCTTTCCGATGCCGCGGCTCGGTGAGGGATGGAGCCACTCCGGCCGGGGCCCATGGGGGCTGGCCAGGGTTTTGGCGAGGCTCACTGCCGGATTCAAGGGCCCCCGTGTCAGGTTCGTAATGCGGTCGCCTCACCTCCTGTGAGTCTCCGAGGTTCGTCTCCTTGAGGAAAAGGGGGAAGAAAAAGGCCGGCCCCTTGTGGGTTCCTGCCGTGACGGGGGCGTTGTTGCTCCTGGGGCTTTTTCTTTGGATCCTCCTCTTCCCCCAGCCCCGAGATGGATCGACACCGGTGCGTTTCTCCCTCCCCATGCCCGCCAGGGTGCCCCTGACAGCAGAGGAGGCAGCTCGATGGATGGATCAGAGGCTGGATGCCGTCTGGTCATACCTCGGCGTCCCGCACACTAGGATCCACGTGGAGCAGCTCGCGAATCGGGAATGGGAGGGGGAGAGATGGGAGGTACGTCTCACGGAGGTGGGCCTACCCAAGGGTGTTGACCTTGCCAACGCCTCGTCGGCCATCGAAGGGATACCCGCCGGGCTCGGACACCTTTTCGGTATCCACTGGGCCTTGGACGAGCCAGGCCTGAGGGCTGCGGACCTCTGGGTGGACGGTTACCTGACCCACAGGGTGTTTCTTCGAGAGGCACCGAAGGAGGCCGGCCCCGTCTCCTCGGCCAAGGGCGCTGGGAGGCTGGCCATCATCATGGACGACATGGGCAACGCCTATGGGCCGGCCGGTCATGTCCTGGAGATGAAAGTGCCCATGACACTATCGCTCTTCCCGAGGTCCTCGCATGCCCGTAGGATCGCCAGGGAGGCCGAGTCTCGTAACCTGGAGTTGATGATCCATCTGCCCATGGAGCCGTGGGGGTATCCGGAGAAGAATCCAGGCCTCGGAGCCTTGATGGTCTCCATGAGTAGCGAGGAATTGGGACGGGTCCTTTCAGATGCGCTCGAGGACCTCCCTCAGGTCAGAGGTGTGAACAACCACATGGGCTCCAGGTTCACTGAGGACCAAGGGCGGATGGAGAAGGTCATGGAGTTCCTCGCGCCCAGGGGCCTTTATTTCGTGGACAGCCTCACCACGCCCAAGTCCTCGGGGTTTCGGGCGGCCGTCCGCAAGGGGATACGCGCATATCGTAGAGATGTCTTCCTGGACGTGTGGCAGCAAGAGGACAAGATCCGGTCCCAATTCAAGAAGCTCATGCAGGTGGCGAGGATCCAAGGCAACGCCATCGGCATTTGCCATCCTTACCCGGAGACCCTGAGGCTCTTGCCGGAACTCGCAGCGATGTCCAAGGCCGAAGGATACGAGTGGGTGACCGTGTCCCAGATCCCTGCCCCTGGGGGGTGATCTCATGATCCTGGACGCGCACGTGCATCTGTTCCCGGAGGAATTCCAGCGGCAAAGGGGACGCCTCTGCGAGCTGGACCGAGCCTTCGCCTCCGTATATTCCGATCCCAAGGCACGTATGGCCTCTTCCAAGGAAATACTGAGGGCGCTCGACGAGGTGGAGGCAACGGCCGCGCTCGTCTTCGGTTTCCCCTGGGCGGACAGAGGGCTTTGCAAGGAGCACAATGACTTCGTGGGGGAGGCATGCGAGGCCTCGAGGGGGAGGCTCATCGGCCTTTGCTGTGTCTCGCCGTCCCTGGGGGAATGGGCCGTGTCGGAGGCAGAACGTTGCCTGGAAAAGGGTCTTCGAGGGATCGGGGAGGTGGCCTCCTATGAGGGTCGGGGAGGGGGATATGACTCTCCATTCTTTCGAGGGGTGGCCGAGCTCTTGGTGAAGAAGGACCTGCCTTTGCTCCTCCACGTGACTGAGTCGGTGGGCCATGCCTACGCAGGGAAGGACCGCACGGATCTCTGGGGACTCTACACCTGGATACAACGCAATCCCGATCTCCACATCGTCCTGGCCCATTGGGGGGGTGGGCTCTTCTTTTACGAACTCATGCCGGAGGTTCGCGAGGCATGCCGCCGCGTCTACTACGACACCGCGGCCTCCCCTTTTCTCTACGATCCGAGGATCTACGATATCGCCCTGAGGATAGCGGGGAGAGATCGGATCCTGCTGGGCAGCGACTTCCCCCTCATACATCCGAGGCGTTATCTCAAGGAGATCGACTCCCTGGGCCTCGCCGCAGAGGAGACCTGCGGGCTTCTCGGGTTGAACGCCGCGAGGCTGTTCGCCCCTGAGGCGGAGGGTTGACATCGGGGGTCTTGGTGCATCGAGGGGCAGCCGGACCCTGCCGCTCGAGGCCTGTGAGCCGGCCCTTCGCTGCCAGGCGAGGTTCCTTTTTCAGTGGCGGGTTCTCGGCAGTGGGGGACCGCCTCGGCCCCGCATACTGGATTGCGGTCACCTGATTTCTCCTTGCCGGCTTCTTGCTTGCGGGTTGCGCCCGAGGCACGGCACACGACCGCGGCACTTCAAGGCCTTGGAGGCTGCGTCTTGCATTCAGGCGAAAACCGTGTAGCATCTTCTCTGGTTCTGGTTCCATGGCATCTCGCCCATGAACAATCAGAGATTCGGGGGTGATCATGAGCACCATCGTCGAGATTCGAGGCAGGGAGATCCTGGACTCCAGGGGAAACCCCACGGTAGAGGTGGAGGTGGGCCTGGACACAGGGGAGGTAGGACGGGCTGCGGTCCCCTCCGGGGCCTCCACGGGCGAGCACGAGGCGCTGGAGCTTCGGGACGGGGACCAATCCCGGTACCTGGGGAAGGGTGTGCTCAAGGCCGTGCAGAACGTCAATGGGCCCATCGCCGAGGAGCTGTTGGGTTGGGATTGCCTCGACCAGGTGGGGCTCGACCAGGCCATGATCAAGTTGGACGGGACCGAGAACAAGTCACGCCTCGGTGCCAACGCCATCCTGGGGGTCTCCATGGCCTGTGCCAGGGCCGCGGCCCTGTACGTCGGCCTGCCTCTGTATCGGTACATAGGGGGAGTCTCGGCCCGTGTCCTCCCGGTACCCATGATGAACGTCATCAACGGGGGGGCCCACGCGGACAACAACCTCGACATCCAGGAGTTCATGATCGTGCCCTTCGGCGCCGGCTCTTTTCGGGAGGCCCTGAGAATGGGCGCCGAGGTCTTCCAGCAGCTCAAGAAGATACTTCAGAAGAAAGGGCTGGGTACCGGGGTGGGGGATGAAGGGGGATTCGCCCCGAACCTCTCGAGCAACGAGGATGCCTTGAAGGAGATAGTGGAGGCCATACAGAAAGCCGGTTACACCCCCGGAGAAGACGTGGGTATCGCGCTGGATTCAGCGGCAAGCGGGTTTTACAAGGATGGAAGATACGTCCTTGGGGCAAAGGGAGGCAGGTCTTTGAGTTCCGGGGAGATGCTGGAGATGTACGAAGGCTTTGTGTCGCGCTACCCCATCGTATCCCTGGAGGACGGGCTGGCCGAGGACGACTGGGACGGCTGGGTGCTTCTCACCCAGCGTCTGGGCAAGCGCATACAGATCGTGGGGGATGATATCTTTGTCACCAACACGAGGAGGCTGAAGCAGGGGATCGAGAAGGGGGTGGCGAACTCCATCCTCATCAAACTCAATCAGATAGGGACCGTGACCGAGACCCTGCAGGCCATAGACATGGCGCACCGGGCGGGTTACACAGCGGTGATCTCCCACCGCTCGGGGGAGACCGAGGACACGACCATCGCCGAGCTGGCCGTAGCCACAGGGACCGGGATGATCAAGACAGGATCCCTGAGCAGGTCCGAGAGGATCGCCAAGTACAACGAACTGCTGAGGATAGAGGAGGAACTCGGGGAGGCGGCCGTGTATCCCGGTCGCGAGGCCTTTGGCAGGTGGCAGTGAAGGCACGTGAGTGACCGCGAGGTGTTGCCGTTTCTCAGGGGCAAGTCAGGCCCGGCTCTCATCGTCCCTTGTTTTTGGAGGGAAAAGGGGTGATACTAAATTGAAATAGTAGGCTAGATTCTGTGAGGATCGGTGAACAAGACCGCAGAGGCGGCCGAGGAGGAGAGATGAGGGAACAAGTGGAAGAGGTGCTGAAGGAAATCCGTCCAGGGCTGCAGGCGGACGGTGGCGATGTGGAGTTGGTGGATGTCAGCGATGGGGTCGTGAGGGTGAGACTCACCGGCGCATGCGGGGGATGCCCCATGTCGCAGATGACCCTGAAGATGGGCATCGAGCGAAGGCTGCGCCAAAGGCTCCCCGAGGTCAAGGGCGTGGAGTCTGTCTGAAGGACGCCCCGAGCCTGAAACAGGCCGAGTGAGCTAGCCTCAGCGATACAGGATGGGTCTCCAAGGACCACAAGTCGCGCCGAAGGATGGGACGGTGCACATCATGAGGGCGCCCACATCCAGCGCATCGCGCCTGCCTCTTTGGAGAGTATGATGTGCCCCTGGGTGGCCAGGGAGTCGAGGTACGGCTCGATCTCTTCATGGGCCTGGCCCATGCGTGCAGCGAGGGAGTGGGATAGTATTCCCAAGGCCTGCTCCTCGGGCAAGGGGGGCAAGAGGCCATGTCTCTCGAGGACTTCCTCCCCTATCAGGCGCCGGAGGAATGCCTGACGCCGGTGCCGCTCGAGTTCCATTGCTGCTTCCACGCTCAAGGTGCCTCGCTGCTCGTCTTCTAGCAGGCCTTCCATATAGGCCTTGAGGCCCCTCCTGTACTGGGCCAGGGCCCGGCTCAGGTGCCAAGGCCTCACCGAGGGGGTGGCCGCCACCGGCTTGCCTTGCCCGTAGAGGGCCCACTCGTCGGACAGAATCTCTATGCCTAGCTGCGCGGCCCTGTCCCTCACGGGCGTGCCCATGTAAGGGGTGAGAAGGTTCAAGGTGTAAGGCACGCCAAGGGATTCTGCGAACTCCACGGTCATGCGCAGGGTATCGCGGGTCTCGCCGGGGAGCCCCAGGACAAAGGATGCCAGCACCCCTATGCCAGCCTCTTTGCACATGGCCACGGCCCTTCGCGTCTGTTCGGGCGTTATACCCTTACCGATCCGGCGGAGGATCTGCGGGCTTCCGCTCTCCGCGCCGAAAAGCAATCTCTCGCAGCCTGCCCGTCTCATCCAGCCGAGGAGCTCCGGGTCAACGGTTTCCACCCGAGAATAGGCCCGCCAACGAAACGACAACCCTCGGCGTTCTATCTCCCGACAGATGGCCAGGGCTCGCTCCCTGGGAAAGGTGAAGAGATCGTCTTCCACCCTGATCCCTTGGAAACCGAGCCGGTAAAGGGCCTCCATCTCCTCCACCACCGCCTTCGGGCTACGGAAGCGTCCCTTACCTCCTGTCATCTTTCGTCCCACGCAGAAGAGGCAGCGGTGCGGGCATCCCCGAGACGTAATGAGGCTCGCCCCATCACCGAAGGCCCTGTACTTGGAGAGCTCCAAGAGATGCCAGGCAGGTCTCGGGAGGGACTCCAGGTCCTCTCTGAAACCGCGGTCTGGGCTGCTATGGAGGCTGCCGTCACGGGCCCTCCATGTGAGGCCCCAGACCCCCTCCAGTGAGGCGCCCCTCTCGAGGGCCTTCACCAGCTCCGAGAGGGTCTCCTCTCCCTCTCCCCGCACCACCGCGTCCACCCACGGATGCTCAAGGAGGATGGCGGCGTCGTCGAAGGAGACGTGGGGACCTCCCCACACGGTGAAGGTATCCTTGGAGCAGCGCTTGACGGCCTGGAGGATCCTGGATGCCTTGCCTAGATTGATGGAGAAAGATGTGACACCGACGACGTGCGGGTCCAGGCGGTCTATAGCCTCCCTAACGTGGGCGATGGGGGAACGACAGATCTGGAGGTCGGCCACCTCCACCCGATGCCCGGCCTCCTCCAGCCGGGCCGCCAGGTAGAGGAGGCCCAAGGGCATGGTGAGACCCTCACAGACCGGATAAGGGGGATTGATCAGGAGGACTCGCAACTGTGTGCACCTCCTCGGGGTCCACTG
>CAZOXN010000089.1:0-8139 GCA_964583655.1 uncultured Desulfarculaceae bacterium
CGATCCGGTCGCGCAGCTGCATGGGCGTGAGCCCGGCGGCCTGGACGTCGTCCACCAGGGGCATGGATATCATGCCATCCTTGCGCACCAGGACCTCCCTGGTCAGATCTGCCTCTTTCCATACGTGGATCTCCAGGCGGTCCTCGGGCTCTATCACGTGGGAGTCGCCCCCCCTGGCGGCCCTGTGAGCCTCCTGGGCCGAGACCTTCGAAAACGCGAGGAGAAAAGCCATGCTGAGGATCATAAGAAACCGGAGCTCTCTGAAGTTCATCTTTCCTCTCCTTCTCGCTGACATGGTGGCGCCGCCCTGGATAAGGCCTCTCGAAGGCCTCGTCTCGTCCGTCCAGGAGCGCAAGCCCGAGACGTATCAGGAAATCTCTCACGTGGAGGGCCCTTAGTCAATCGGTCTTCTCCCCCTTCGGCCATCGGGAGATTCCTGAGGATGAGTGGTCCGTTGTCCGTAGCCAGTGGTGGGTCGTGGACCACGAACAACTGGCGACTGACTGCTGGTAAGGCCTTTGGCCTTCCGAGCTCGAAATGACTTGCAAAGCCCGCGGGGGCCTGATATATATTCGGCCATGACCGGTGGTCCTCACGGTGGGGATGCGAGCCATCTCCCGAGGAAGTCCTTGCGGGGTGGCCAACGCCCCCCGACGTCGGCACTCCTCAACCGCTGCTATTCCCTTCTCCTCTTCGCCCTCCTGGCGGCCTTTTTCCCAGGGAGTGTTGCCGCGCAGTACCGTCTGGAGTGGCATGTGGACGGGACCGTCCAGGGACAATACGACGACAACATAAACCTGTCGGCCACGGATCCTGAGGCCGATTTCATCACCACCCTGTCTCCGGGCGGGCAACTCCTCATCGAGACCAAGACCGGTAGGGCCTTCCTGGACTATCACCTCAACGCCGTCTTCTACGCCTCCAACCCGATCCTGAATTACCTGGGCCATCAGGCAAACCTGGATGCCTATCAGATGCTCACCAAGGACCTCACGTTTCGATTCAAGGATCGTTTCATCAGGTCCGATGAGCCCAGGGAGGTGAGCGCCCAGGAGGCACCTCCTGACGGAGGGCCCCAGGCCACCGAGTTCCTCATCGGCACGAGGCTCCAGCGCAGCCCTTATATCCGGAACAACCTGAATCCCTCCCTGGAGTGGCGCTATGGGAAAGACGACATCCTCAGGGTGGGGTACAGGAACGAGATCTACAGGAACGATGAGGACCCGGCCCGGGACAGCTCTCGCGATACCTACTCCGTGGGGATGGACCACTGGTTCGGACCCAAGTACGGACTGGGTTTGAAGCTGGACTACCTCAAGGCCCAGTTCAACACCTCTTCGGACTTCGACGGGCAAGACGGGCTTGCCACCTTCACGAGGAGGCTCGATCCCCACACATCGGTCTTCCTGCAGACCGGGATCTCCAACAGGGATTTCGCAGACGAGACCACTGACTACAGGGTCTACAAGCCGAGCGTCGGCGTGGAGCACGCCTTCAGCCCCATGGTCTCCGGGCGGCTCAGGGCAGGCTACTTCTTCTTGGTCCCCGAGCATGGTCAGGACGACGGCGGGCTGGAAGGGGAGGCCTCCATCACCGTGAGGTGGCTTCGTCTGCTGGGGACGGCGTACGTGCGCGCGGGCTCCACCGAGAGCTACCTGGACGCCGAGAACCTGGGCTTCGCCAAGTACTGGGGCACGGGAGGGGTGGTGCGGTACCAGGCCACCAAGATGGTGAGCCTGGGCCTCGATGCCGCCCTTTCCTCCTATGACTTTCCCTCCGGGCAGCAGCGAACCACGTGGCACGCCAAGACCGACGTCTCCGCCGTGCTCCTCAAGTGGTTGACCGGGTCGGTGGAGTTCTTCCATCAGGAACAGCTAGGGGAGGGGACCTCGGAGTACACCAATAACCGCATCACCTTTCGCCTCACTGCCCGGTACTGAATGACGACGCCCGTTGTGGGTGGCCGTTGTCCGTTCTTGCCGACAGAAAACTGGCAGCCGGCAACAGAGACCCGGCGGAGATCCCAAAGGTTCACGGCTTGCCCCGTACGGCCGTCCGCCTTCACTTGCCCAGGGACTTGAGGGCCTGGCTTGCCTTGTCAGCATCGGGGAAGTCGGGGCTGATCTCCAGGGCGGCCTCCAGCTCCTTTCTGGCCTGTTCCGTGTTGCCCATCTTGAGATGGACCATCCCGAGGTGGTACCTGATGGTGGGGTTTTGCGGCATCTTGGTGGCCGCCTCGTTCAGTTGGCTCAGGGCGGTGATGTAGACCCCCTTGTGGTAGTAGGCCCATCCCGCGGTGTCCGCTATGGAAGGGTTGTCCGGGGCGATCTCCCTGGCCCTCTGGGCGTAGGTGAGGGCCACGTCTATGTTGCCTCCATGCTCCATCTCTATCCAGGCCAGGTTGTTGGACGCCGGTGCGAAGTTGGGATCCACGGCCAGGATCTGTCGGTATCTCTCCTTGGCCAGGTCGATCTTGCCCTGCTGCTGGTAGATGACCCCCAGGGACATGAGGGCCCGAACGGACCGGGGGTTCTTCTCCACAGCCCTCTGGTACTCCTTGACCGCCTCGTCCAGGCGGTTCTGTCTGGCGAACAAGATGGCCAGGCTCTCGTAGAAGGATGGATCTTCGGGGCCGAGTTCCACGGCCTTCCTGAGGCTCGCCTCCGCCTCCTTTTCCTTTCCCTGCGCTGCGAGGAAGTTCCCCCTGAGCTGATGGAACTTGGCGTTCTGCGGCGACCTCTCCAACTGCTGGTCGATCCTCTTGAGGGCGCCATCAGGGTCCTTTTTCAGGACGTACGCGGCAGCGAGGATGCCCAGGGATGCACCGTCGTTGGGGTTCAGGGAGAGGGCCTTCTCCAGGGAAGATGTCGCCTCGTCGAAGTTGCGAAGGGCTAGGGCGAGCTGGCCCAGGTAGTAGTGTCCCAGATGGAGGTTCGGGGCGAGGCGGATCACCTCCTCGAGGGACTTGCGCGCATTGGCCGCGTCCTTCCTGGCCAGGTACACGCGTCCCAGCGCGAGACGGGCCCGCCAGCTCTGCGGCATCAACTCCTTGAGCTTCTGGGCCTCGGCCAGGGCGGAGTCCTGCGCACCGGTCTGTTCGTAAAGCTCTATCAGGAGGAGCCTCGGCTCTGCCAGCTTGGGGTTGATCTCCAAGGCCTTGATGAGGGCCCCTTTTGCCTGCTGGGCGTCGCCCTTTCCCAGGTAGGCCAGGCCGAGATAGTAGTGGGCCATGGGGTTCTCCGGGGTCTCCTTGGCCATCTTCTGGAACTGGGCGATGGCGTCGTCGAACCTCCTTTGGTCCAGGTCCAGTCGGCCCTGAAGGTAGATGCCTCCGATGTGAAGGGGGTTGGCCTTGAGGATCTCGTCTATGTAGCCCTTGGCCTTGGCGTGGTCCTTGGCCTCCAGGTGGAATGCCGCGAGCTTCTCCCTGGCCCGCGTGTTTCCATGGTCGACCTCGATGGCCTTCCTGTACTCGGCCTCGGCCTTCTCCGGTTTCTGCCACTGGATGTAAAAGTCGCCCAGGGCCAGGCGGACCTCGGGATTCCTCGGGATCGCCTTGGCCGCATCGAGCAGGGCCTTTTCTGCCTTCTCCTCGCGCTTGGTGGAGAAGTAGAGCTGGGCAAGGCTGAGGGTGACGTTGAACTCCTTGGGATCCAACTCCAGGGCCTTGAGGAGCTCGCGCTCCGCGTCGTCCCACCGGTTCCGGCTCAAGTAGAACCTGGCCAAGGCCCACCGGGCAGGGATCGACTTCTCGTCCTTCTTCACGGCCTCCCTGAGGACCTCCTCCGCCTTGGCGTAGTCCTCCTTGAGGCTGTAGATACCGGCCATCCTGATGCCCAGCTCCGGCCTCTGGGGGTCTATCTCCATGGCCTTCTTGCCCTCCTCCAGGGCCTGGTCGAGCTTTCTCTGGGCCAGGTATATGTCTCCCATGAGCACGTGACCATCGGCGTTCCGCGGGTCCTTGCCCAGGACCAGGTCCGCCTTTTCCCTGGCTCGGGTCAGGTCCCTGGCGAGCAAATAGATCCTCCCGAGGAAGACCTGGGCGTCCAGGAGGTCCTCGTTGAGCTCCACGGCCTTGGAGAGGGAGGAGAAGGCGTCGCGGATGTTGCCCTGCCTCATCTGGCAGGTCCCCAGGAGGTGATATGCCTGCGAGCTGTCCGGAGCCAACTGGATCAGCCTCCTGAACTCGATCTCCGCCTCCTTGAGCTTGGACTCGGATAGGTACTTGGTCCCCCTCTCCAGGTGCTTGGCCTTCTGTGCCTCGGGCTTGCTGCAACCTGAGACGGTCAGGGTCAACACGATGGCCAGGATCCCCATGCCCCATGTGGTCACAAGACGGGGTCGCCCCGGGTGGGCAGGAAGCCCGCCGCGTGTCCCGACACGGTGCCTCTCGGATCCTGAATCAAGAGCCCTTTCCTTCATGTCCGCTCCTTTTCGGTATGATACGCCCGTCTCGATCTCGCGCTGCTGTGCCGCCTTGATCATCTCCTCTTTTCCATCCCCAGTTTCTCCATGAGGTCGTAGAGGGTGGGGCGGCTGATCCCCAGCTCGGCCGCGGCCTGGGTGAGGTTGCCTCCACTCCTGTCCATGGCCCTCTGGATGAGTTCCCTCTCCAGGGCCTCCCTGGCCTCCCTCAGTCCCATGTTGCGGAACCTGGCGTGCCCTGCGGGGGCCAATTCCAGGTCCTCTGGGGTGATCCTGGGGCCCTCGGCCATGATGACCGCCCGCCTGAGCCTGTTCTCCAGCTCGCGCACGTTGCCGGGCCAGTCGTGGGCCTCCAGGGCTGCCAAGGCCTCCTTGGAGAAGCCGGAGGCCTTCTTCCTGTATTCCGCTGCGATCCTCTGGAGCATGGCCGTGGCGAGGAGAAGGACATCGCCCTCCCTCTCCCTGAGGGGAGGAAGCCCTATGACCACCACCCCGATCCTGTAATAGAGGTCCTCCCTGAACCGGCCCTCTTTGAGCTCCTCCCGCAGGTCCCTGTTGGTGGCGGCCAGGACGCGGGCGTCCACTGCGATCTGCTCCCGCCCCCCGACCCTCTCTATGGTCTGCTCCTGGAGGTAACGGAGCAGCTTGACCTGCAGGTGCGGGGATAGTTCCCCTATCTCGTCCAGGAAGAGGGTCCCGCCCTCGGCCATCTCCACCCGGCCCTTCCTCTGGATGTGGGCCCCGGTGAATGCCCCCTTCTCATGGCCGAAGAGCTCGCTCTCCAGGAGGGTCTCGGGTATGGCCCCGCAGTTGATGGCCACGAAGGGCCCGTCGCGGCGCTGGCTGAGCCTGTGAATGGCCAGGGCCGCGAGTTCCTTTCCCGTGCCGCTTTCCCCAACCACCAGGACAGGGGCATCGGTGGTGGCCACCTTCCGGATCTTGGAGAAGACCTCCTGCATCTGGGGGCTGCTCCCCAGGATCCCGTGGAAGCCCTGCTCTTGGGCGCCGGCCAGGAGCCTCCTGTTCTCCTCCTCCAGTCCATGGAGGTGGAGCGCCCTCTTCAAGACGAGCTTGAGCTCCTCGATCTCCACAGGCTTGCAGAAGAAGTCGTACGCCCCGCGCGCGATGGCAGCCACGGCGTGCTCCTTTTCCTGCCTGCCCGTGACCACGATCACCTTGAGGCCGGGAAAGGCATCCAGGGATTCGCCCAGCGCCCGGAACCCCTCTTCCACCCCCATGGGGTCAGGGGGAAGCCCGAGGTCCAGCGTCACCACAGGGGGCCTCTCCTTCCTGAGGACCTCCAGGGCCCCTGGCCGGTCGCCCGCGGTGAAGACCTCGTAGTCCTGGGACAAGGCCCACTTCATCTGGGTGCGCAGCTCGGCATCGTCTTCGATCACCAGCAACCTCGGCCTCAATGCCTTCTCCACCTCCTATCTCCCTTCTCGGGATGCAGGAAGAAGGACGCGGAAGGTGGAGCCCTTGCCGGGCTCGCTCTCCACCTCGACCCTCCCCCCGTGGGCCTCGACTATGGCCTTGCTGTGATAGAGCCCGATGCCCAGCCCCTTCTTCTTCGTGGTCTTGAACGGCTGAAAGAGCGACTTGCGGATGAATTCGTCGGGCATCCCGATCCCGTTGTCCGTCACCTCGAGGACCACCCAGCGGTTTCTTTGGTACGTGGCGATCCGGATCAGCCCGGGGTCGGTCCTGGCCTCGTCCGCGTTCAGGAGGAGGTTGTGCAGGACCTTCTGGATCTGCTGAGGGTCGGCCATCACAGGGGAAGAGGCGCCGAGGTCCAGGGAAACGCCGCTTGCCAAGGCCCCGTTCAACTGCCCGAGGAGTTGGGTCACGATCTCGTTGATCTGCACAGGAATCCTATGAAGGGCGATGCCGTTCCTGAAGGAGGACAACTTGGTCATGAGGCCCTGGATCTTCCCGACGTTGGCGGAGATCAGGGAGAGGGCGTCCTTGCGGAACTCGGGGTCCTCGTAGTGGAGCGGGAGATTCTGGAGGAGGAGGGACAGGGAGGCGGCCAGGTTCTTGAGGTCGTGGACGAAGAAGGCGGAGACCGTCTGGAAGGCCTCCATCTCCTTGGCCCTCTGCAACCTCTGGGCGAGCCTGAGGTTCTGGAGACTGGCCGCTGTCTGGTCGGCCATTGTCTTCAAGAGGTCGAGCTCCTCCGGGTTCAGGGGGACGCCCTTCACCCGATCGTCCACGGTGAGGAGACCCAGATACGCCTCCCCGGCCCTGAGGGCCACACAGTACCTGATCTTGTTGGCAGCGAGGTACTGGGCGTGGGAGCTCCTGAGCTCCGCGGCCCATCCCCCTTGGCCCTGGAGATCCACTGCGAGGTCCTGATCCTCCATGGCGCGGATCAGGAGCGCTGCGGCCCCGGTTCGGTCTTCGCCAGGGGCTCGTGACAGCACCGTGGAGCCTGCCAGGATCAGGTCCTCCTGGCCTTCGTCCAGGAGCCAGACGCTCACCGACAGTGCCTCCAAGGTCTTGGAGATGAGGTCAGAGACTGCCCTGCAGAGCTCGTCCTGCTCCAGCAGCGAGCTTGTCTTCTCCGTGAAGGCCCTCCACACGAGGCGGTAATCGTACTGGGGACGCTTGAGGTGGCGCCATAAGAAGCTCCTGAGCCTCAGGCGGAGCCTGTCGGAAAGCAAGAGGAGGGCCAAACCCAGGGCCGCCACCAGCACCAGGAGGGCCTGGAGGGGCAAAGTGGCGCTCGCACCCAAATGCCCCAGCAACTCCGCCATCACCCCCACGGCCACGAGGTAGGCCCCGACGAAGAAGACCGCCAAGGAGTTGTAGACCATGGAGGGGGAGGGATAGACGTTCATGTTCATCAGGCGGGCACGCAGGAGGCCTATGAAGATCACCAGCCCGGCGAGGATCAGGGCGCCGCCGTGGACCGTCTCCACCGAGATGTCCACGGTTCGAAAGAGCAGGGCCTGGCTCCCCGAGTAGATCCTCACTGCGATGAGCCCTCCCACCCCGACCAACAGGAACTTGACCTGCCACCTGATGCGCCCCACCGATGCCCTGAGGGCCCGTTCGAGGTTCATGAGGATCAAGGCAGCGCACACGATCCCCACCACGTGGAAGAGGAGCCCGGACCATCCCAGCGGTATGGCCCAGCCGGTGGTCTCGAAGAAGACGGGCTCGTGAGAGAAGTGGTGCCTTTCGAGAGGCACGACCAGGGCGAGAGGGACAAGAAAGAACGCCAGGAGCACCAACGCCCATCTCCTAAGTGCCTCGCGGTGATCCACGCGGGCAAAGCCCAGGCTGAAGGCGAGCCAGATCCCGGGGATGGCCGCGCCCGAGAGGAGCCTAGCGCGCTGCCAGGCCATGACCTGTTGGGGGGAGTCGGCCGTCATGCAAAGGCCTATGGCGGCAGCCTCGACCCCCTGGGCCAGCATCCCCAGGGCGAAGGCCCTGTGGGCAAAGGACCTGTGGTCCCTGAGCAGGGCGAAGATCGCCACCGCACATGCCCCCAAAGCCCCGCCGAAGGATACGAAGGCGTTGAGGCTCATGGGTTGTCACCGCCTTTGGCGCTTGCGGCCCTCCTCCTCTCTGCCAGCAATTCATCAGGGGGGGTGGTGGCATTTCTCTTCGCTTCACGTCTTCGGCGCTTGATTTTCCGAAGGATTTGGCCTCCTGGGGATCCTTGCCCCCTCCCTCGGTCGGCCTCAGCTTCGCTTCGGCCGAGAGGGC
>CAZOXN010000090.1:0-8052 GCA_964583655.1 uncultured Desulfarculaceae bacterium
AGGTGGACAAACTCGGGATGGATTTCCGTGGGGACCCCTCATCGGCCCTCCTGGAGGTCCTGGATCCGGAGCAGAACTTCTCCTTCTCGGACCACTACCTCGAGGTCCCGTTCGACCTCTCGAGGGTGATGTTCATCACGACGGCCAACGTGTTGGAGACGATCCCTCCGCCGCTTCGGGACCGCATGGAGGTGCTGGAGCTTCCGGGTTACACCCTGGAGGAGAAGGTGGGGATTGCCAGGAAGTACCTGGTGCCCAGACAGCTGGAGGCCCACGGACTGACCGCTGCGCACCTCTCCATCCCTTCCAGGACCGTCCAGAGGATAGTCAAGGAGTACACCAGGGAGGCAGGATTGCGGAACCTGGAGAGGGAGATCGCCACCATATGTCGGGCCGTGGCCAGCAGGGTGGCCTCTGGGAAGGGAAAGAAGGTGACTGTCAGGCCATCGATGCTGCACGCGTACCTGGGGCCGGTGAAGTTTCTCTCAGAGGTGGCGGAGAGGACTGCCCAAGCAGGGGTGGCCACGGGGCTCGCCTGGACCCCTGCAGGGGGGGACATCCTCTTCGTGGAGGCCACCAAGATGCCGGGGAAGAAATCGCTTCTCCTCACCGGGCAGTTGGGAGACGTGATGAAGGAATCGGCCCAGGCAGCCCTGAGCTTTATTCGCAGCAAGGCCACCGAACTCCAGGTGGACCCCAGGTTTTTCGAGAAGATGGACATCCACGTTCACGTGCCCGAGGGGGCCATCCCCAAGGACGGGCCGTCAGCAGGGGTGACCATATTCGCGGCGCTGACTTCCATGTTGACAGGTCGGCCGGTGCGATCTGACGTGGCCATGACCGGGGAGATCACCCTGAGAGGACTGGTGCTCCCAGTGGGCGGGATCAAGGAAAAGGTGCTGGCCGCACACAGGGCCGGGATACAGACGGTGATCCTCCCGGAGAAGAATCGTAAGGACCTGGAGGAGGTCCCCGAGAAGATCCGAAAGGGGATGAACTTTCATTTCGTCAGGAGGATGGACGAGCTGGTCACCCTGGCCCTCACGCCGACCGAAAGGAAGGGCCGCTCCAGGGGGGTGGGGGAGAGAAGGAGCCCTGTACCGAAGGCCGCAAGTCCTTCCAAAGACATGAGGGTGCGCACGTGAATGCCAAGGAGGGGAGGGAGGCCGCGGGTCCGTGGACGCTCACGGCTTTTCGGGTCTTCCTGCCGGACCGAGCTCCTCGGGGGTGAAACCCGCTGGCAACGGATACTTCTCCCGTTCCTCCTTGGTGGCGTGCTGCCAGAATTGACGAAAGGCATCCAAGGCCGGGTCCCTGAGGCCCCACTTCCATTGGATGAGCCCTATGCGGTAATACGCCACGGCCAGATCCGGGTCTGTCTCCAACGCCTTCATGTACAAGGCCAGTTCCTCACGGGAGTAATCCGCCAACTCCCGACCCTTTGCCACCCATTCCAGGGCTGCCCACCGCCTGATCTCTGACTCCATGTCTCTTTCAGGGGACCCGATCTCAGGAGGCGCTCCCTCCTTCTCCTTAGACTGATCCGCGGGCTTGGGCTGCGCTTCCTGGGCAGGCGGAGAGGCCTCAGGGGCCTGCAAGGGCGCTGGTCCCTTCTTGCCGACCTTGGGCTCGGCCCCCTTGGATGGTCTCTTGGTGGTGGCCTTGTGCCCAGGCTTGCCGGCCGGTGAGGGGGAAGGGGAGGGCATCCTTTCGATGGCGGGACCAAATCCCTCTTCCGCAGGCGGGGAAGAGGAGGTGGAGATGAGGTTCTTGCTCGCCCAGAAGGCCACACCCAACCCGACTGCACCCACGCACACCAAGGTCACCACAAGGGTGATGACAGCCTTCCGTCGGCGCCTCGTCATGGCCTTGGGGATGTAGGCCCCGCAGTTGGCGCAGTACTCCTCCTCGGGTTGAATGAAGCCGCAGTTGGGGCACTCCATGAAGCCCTCCCGACACCGCGAGAGTTATATCACATCTCGACCCCCTATTCCACTCCCGGGAGTTCGTTCGGTAGGGCGTTGTGGGAGGTCGATGGTTGGTCGAAGTGTTGCGGGTGTCTGGTCTCGAACCTGGAGGGATCTCGCTCTTGAACGGGGAGTTTCCAAGCCGGATCCGGTCTCTGCCTCGGCGGTTGCCACGCGATGGGGATTTCTGGATTCATTAGAATATGCTAATATTTCATGGAGAACCATGCTTACGGAGGGTGGAAGTGGACAAGGAACAGGTGATGCGGGCGCTCAAGGAGGCGGATTTCACGGAAGAGGCGGAGATACTCAAGGTTATGGCCCACCCGGTGAGGCTCAAGATCGCCTACGGCCTTTCCGAGACGAGTGACTGCAGCGTGAAGGAGATCTGGAGCTGTCTGGGGCTCCCCCAGTCCAACGTCTCACAACACCTGAACCTCATGAGAAACAGGGGGTTGATCGGCTTTCGGCGAAAAGGGATAGAGGTGCACTACTTCGTGAAGCACCCCGCGGTGCTGGACCTGATCCGCTGCCTCATGGACCGCCATGAGAAGCGATCAGGGAGAGGACTCCAGGACGATCTCCCCCCTGGGCAGATCCAGGGTGACTCGGAACCGCTGCAACACGTTTAGGCCCAAGAGCCTGAGGTCTCCCACCAGGGCCTCCACCCCTTGGATCTCGAAGGAGCCGATGGTCACGGACTCGAGGGTCACGATGCGCGAGTGCAAGGTCCTGCCATCGGCCATCAGTACCTTGACCGATGGCCCGTCTGCTGCCTCAAGGCTCAAGAGGCGGGCGTCCTCATGGGTGATCTGGCAATAGGTCGATCCGGTATCCAGGAATAGGGGTATGCGATGGTGTCCGTTTATGACCGCTGGGACGACTATGGCCTTCTGGGTGCGCTCTATGGTGACCCGGGTGGAGCGGGCTGCACCAGGAGAGGTCGACGCGCCCGGGCCCCAGTCCCTGAGGATCTGGTTCCAGTACTCGGTGGGGATGGTCATGGGGTTGTCGGTGAAGTAGACCTTTCCCTCAGGGTCCTGCCATTGATAGATGGCAGAGCCGGCGAACGATTCAGCCGCCAGACCCGTCAAGAGCAAGGCCACCGCCACCCAGGCCTTCATGAGGTGATCCCCCAACTGGGATCGTCTTCTTCCTTCGCCCCGCTGGGGTCGAAGGAGGTCCACCGTCTGCTCAACAGTCACTGCCATGGCCTGCTCAAAGGCCTGCCAGGGGGCTCTTCCAATCTTCCTTCAGGTCGTGGATGGAGGCATAGACCGCAGTGGTCCCGTCCAAGCCCATGATTGTAAGGTACGGCTCGGCCACCACACGGCCCACCATTCCCCACGGGCATCCCTCCATCTCTCGCTCGAAGGCATCTCGACGGGCAGGAGAGACCGTTATCAGGAGTCGTCCCTGGGACTCGGAGAAGAGGAGCCAGTCGTTGCGGTCCAATCCTTCCCTGGGGACCGCCGAGAGGTCCACCGTCAGACCGAGCCCGCCTGCGAAGGCCTTTTCCGCCAGGGCCACGCCCAGGCCGCCGTCTGAGCAGTCGTGACAGGAGGCGACGAGCCCCTTGGAGATGGCGCGGGCCACAGCCCGATATGTCCTGAGAAATGCCTGAGGATCCACCCTCGGCACCTGGTTGCCTATGGCGCCGTGTCTCGCGAAGTACTCGGACCCGCCCAGCTCCGGCCTCGTGATCCCGATGAGGTAGAGGAGATCCCCCGGTCTCTTGGCGTCCATGGTGACGGCATTCCTCACATCCGGGATTCGGCCGATCAGGGAGAAGAGGACAGTGGGGGGTATGCTGATCTTCGTCTCCCCGATCTTGTAATCGTTCTTCATGCTGTCCTTGCCCGAGATGCAAGGGATTCCGTAAGCGGTGGTGACGTCGTACAAGGCCTCGTTGGCCCGCACCAACTGTGCCAGCTTGTAATGACCGTCCGGGGTCTTCTCGGACTGTATGGGGTCCGGCCAGCAGAAGTTGTCCAGACCGCCCATGCCATCCAGGCTCCCCCCCACCGAGAGGTAATTCCTCAGGGCCTCGTCTATGGCCGCGGCCACCATGGCATAGGTGTCGATGTCGCTGTACCTTGGACATATGCCATGGGCCACAACGATACCCTCGAGGGATTCCAGGAGGGGTCGAATCACTGCCGCATCTCCTGGCCCGTCCCCCTGGACCCCCACCATGGGCTTGACCACGCTGCCACCCTGGACCTCGTGGTCGTACTGCCTCACCACCGTCTCCTTGCTACATATGTTGAGCCTCCGCAGCATGGCCCGTAGCTCCTGAGTGAGGTCATCCGGGCATGGGAAATCAGGCTCCTGGTGCCGCGGTGGGGTCCAGCGGGCTTCCAGTTGCATCCTCGGGACGCCTTCGTGGAGGAAGCCCATCTCCAAGAAGGCCACTGTCTTTCCCTGGTACAATACGTGGAAGTATCCGCTGTCCGTGAAAGTCCCCAAGACCGTGGCCTCGACCCCCATGCGGGATGCCAACTCCAAGAATCGTCCCGACTTCTCAGGGGGGACGGCCAGGGTCATCCTCTCCTGGGCCTCGGAGATCAGGATCTCCCAAGGGGCGAGGCCCGCGTATTTCAAAGGCGCCCGCTCCAGGTGCAACTCGCAGCCACCGCAGTCCCTTGCCATCTCTCCCACAGAGGATGAAAGCCCCCCGGCGCCGTTGTCAGTGATGGCGTTGTAAAGATCCTCGTCCCTGGCCCTGAGGAGGAAGTCCGTCATCTTCTTCTGCGTGATGGGGTCCCCGATTTGCACAGCCGTCACCGGAGAGCCCTCGTGGAGCTCCTCGCTGGAGAATGTCGCCCCGTGGATCCCATCCTTTCCGATGCGCCCTCCGGTCATCACGATGTAATCCCCAGCTCTGGCCTCCTTTTGATGGCCCGGTCGCCCATGGATGGTCACGGGCATGATGCCTCCGGTGCCGCAGTAGACCAAAGGCTTTCCCAGGTATCGACGGTCGAAGACTATGGAGCCGTTAACCGTGGGTATCCCGCTCTTGTTCCCGCCATGTTCGACGCCCTCCCGAACGCCCTCGAACACCCTGCGCGGATGTAGGATCCTGGGTGGCAACTCCTCAGCGAAGTCAGGGGGCGCAAAACAGAAGACGTCCGTGTTGAAGATGAGCTTGGCCCCCTTGCCTGTGCCGAAAGGGTCGCGATTGACCCCTACGATCCCGGTGAGTGCCCCACCATAGGGCTCCAAGGCAGAGGGGGTATTGTGGGTCTCCACCTTGAACACGAGGCTCCATTCCTGGTTGAAGCGGATCACACCGGCGTTGTCCGTGAAGACCGAGAGGCACCAGTCGCCCCTACCGAGCCTCTGGCGCACGACCCGGGTCGCCCCCTTCACATAGGTGTCGAACAGGCCATCGATCAGCCTGGTCCTGCCCCCTTCGTCCACGTAATGGATGACGGCGTTGAATATCTTGTGCTTGCAATGCTCGGACCATGTCTGGGCCAGGGATTCCAGCTCCACATCGGTGATCCTTGGGCCGAGTCCTACTCTTCTGCGAGAGGCCAGGACCTCCTGGTCCCTGAGGTACGACTGTATGGCCTTCATCTCCCTGAGGTCCAGGACCAGGACACGTTCTTGGCTCAGTTCCATGAGGGTGCTGTCCGATACCTCCAGGTCTATCTCTTGAGCGATGACTTGACTTTGCTGAGTCACCCTGGGGACCCTGGGGCGAACGATCTCACCCGCCTCCCATTGACGTCGGCTGCGGATCTCGAAGCGCTGGATCAGGGTGTTGGCCAGGAGGCCGGTGGCGACCTGTTCCACCTGCCCGAGGGAGAGATCTCCCCACAGGAGGAACTGGCGAGAGGTGTAGACCCCTCCTTCCTGCCCCAACGGGCGCTCCAGGTACATCTCCATGGTCTCACGGGCGGTGCGCCCCACGTTGTCCGTGACACCTGGCAAGAAGCCCACCTCCACCAACCAATCGAAGCCGCGCGCCAGAGGCCTGTTCACCGAGAACCTCTGGGTTATGGGGTCAGTCAGGAGCACCCTTGCGACCTCCTCGGCCTGGTCCTCAGATAGATCCCCCTCCACGGTGAACACATCGATGGTTTCCACGCGGGATACGGACAGGCCCAGATGACCGGAGATGCGCCTGCGGATCTTCTCTCCGAAGGCGTCCCTGACCCCTTCCTGGAAGCCGATCTCTATACGGTGAATCATGGTCATTTCCCCTTCCTGACCTTGAGCGAATCCTCGGGGCCGCGCACGGCTCGAATATGGTACGACTCCGACAGCTCGCTACGGGTGAGGGCAGTGCCATCCCTCAAGTCGATGCCCGTGTAATGTTTGGAGCGACCCGCCTGATACTCCGTAGAAGACCAGCAAAGGACTATGCGCCTGTCGAAGAGAGGGTCCAGCTTCATTCCTTGCACTGGCTCATCCAGAAGGAGCCCCCTGAGCTCCTGCACCTCCGGGATCCTCCAGTCCGCGTACCCGCAGAATGCCATCTGATTGAGACCCTGGACGTATTGTTGTCCGTCGGTGTACTTCATGGGCCTTTCCGACCCCGCCTTCTGCCACATCAGACCTGTGCGTGTATCGGTGACGGAGCCGTTGCCGTTGTCCACGAAACGCCCCGCAGGGGCAACCCCTGCCTGGACCGCGGGGGAAGGGGCAGGCGGGGAAAGGGGCCCAGGGGCCGGCCTGGGTGCAGGCGGGGGAGAGGATGGACCTGAGGATCTCCCCTCGCCCTGGACAAAGGCCTTGAGGGAGGCCACCTCTCTCTCCAGGCCCGAGGAGCGTTCCTTGATCTGGCGGATCTCCACGTCCAATTTCATGATGTCCGTCAAGAGCAATTCCTTCTTCCCTTCCAGGGTGCGGCGCTGATCCTGGAGTTGGGCCAACTCCCTTTCGAGGGCCTCGAGGCGTTCTCTGGCCTGCTTGAGGCGCGGGTCCTCGCCGACCACGAACACCACCTCTCCCTCTCCGTCCAGGCGTCCGTACTGGGGCAACTGCCTCTGACTGGAGGCCTGATACACCTGGGGCTGCACGAAGGCGCCCAGTTCCGATGCCGTCACCACGCCATCGTTGTTGAGGTCCGCCTCCCCCCCGAGCCCCCTGAGCAGGTAGAGGGTGAATATGCCGTGTCCTCCTTGTTCGTGGGCGAGGTCACCCTTTCGACCGGCCGTGATCATCTGAACAGAGCGTCGTTCGGTCATGGCCTGGAGATAGCCTCGGGTCTCGGGGAGGACCCCCCCGCCCCGGGTGAAACCGTACCCGGAGAAGCAGCAGTCCATGACGTAGTAGATATGCTTGGCCCGCATCCTGGAGAAGGTCTCCCGGATCTGCTGCATGGAGATGGCGTGAGTGAAGAAGTTAGACTGGGGACAGTCCGCCGGGATGATGTACCCGACCTGGTCTCCGTTGGGGAGCTCTTCTGTGAAGCCGTGTCCGGCGAAGTAGATGACCACCCGATCGTTGGGGCCTGTGGCCCGGCTCAGGTTCGTCCCTATCTCCGTGAGGATCTTGGTCCTAGTGGCCTCCGCGTTGCTGAGAAAGGTGATCTGCTCGAAGCCCATGGACTTGAGCCGCTCCGCCACTGCCTGGGCATCGGCCACAGCGGCCTGGAGGTGGGGCCAGTGAACGTATTGGTTGATCCCAATGACCACTGCCCAGCTCTTCTCGTACAGGGGCCGCGAGGCCGTCTCCGAGCCGGAGGGCTCTGGCACGCAGAGGAGAAAAAGGCCTGAGATCAAGGGCGCTAAGAGGCCTAGAATTCGACGAAATCGGGAGTCCTTGGACATGGTCCCATTTTCATCCATGGGCCGCTGGTTCGTCAATCCCGGTGACCCTCAACGGATGATCGTCCACTTCTCGGATCCCACCTTTTGCTGGAACTCCTGCCAGAACTCGGCCTCTGACCTGTGCCAATCCACACCGAAGCGTAGGTCGAAGAAGGCCCCCAACCTCTCTAGCACGCGTCTCCAGCCCGGGATCCAGTCACTTGCCAACACGTCTTCCAGGAACGGGACCACATCCCCGAGCATGTCCATGGGCAGGTAGGCCCTGGCACCCAACTCGAAGGAGCGTTTGAGGGCCTCGGGGG
>CAZOXN010000091.1:0-8041 GCA_964583655.1 uncultured Desulfarculaceae bacterium
CAAGGTCGTTTGCATGTCCCAGTGCTTGTACTCCTCGTTCGTCACCAACTCCATGTGGGTCTGGACCGGCCCCCCTGGGGCGGAGAGCATGGCCATGGGCACCCGCGTCATGTGCTCCATCCCCCCTACCAGGACCGTATCGGCGAAGCCCATGGAGATCTCCATGAAGCCGATATGGACGGCGGCCATGGCCGAGCCGCATTGCTGATCCACGAACTTGGCGGGGATCTCCTTGGGGAGGTTCGCCAGAAAGATCGGAAAACGGCCCCCGTACGTCCACTGCTCCCCGACGCCTAGGGCCGAGCCCACTATGAAATCATCCACCTCCTCCGGTGAGACCTTGCTCCTCTTGAGCACCTCCGGCAGCAGCTTGGCCAGGAGCTGATCGGCCCTGAGCTTGTGGAACCAGTCCCTGCCAGGGTCGTTGGGTCTGGATCTGGAAAGGGCCGTCCTCAAGTAACCCGCGATGACCACCTCTCTCATCTTCTCACCTCCGTCTCACGTTTTCCGCACCTCTAGTCCCTCGCTCAGCGGGATGTCGAACCCATTCTCTCCAGGATCCTGCCCGGGTCTTTGCGAAGGCCGCAGACTGGTCCTTTCATGCGACCTTGAAAAACGCCTCGTCGAACTCCGGTCTTCCCTCGAACCTCTTCATGAAGAATCCCGGGAACTTGTCCATGTTCTCGAAGATGGCCGGGTTCACCTCGATCCCCGCCTGGTGCAACCCCTTGACTATGGCCTTGGGCGAAGGAGGGCAGCCCTTTATGGCTATCATCTCCTTGATCTCCGGGTTGTCCTTGTTGGCCTGAAAGATGCATTTGCCCAAAAGGATCGTCTTCCTCTTTCCGGGGCTGGGCTTCATGACCTTGCCTGTCAAGACCTCCACTTCGTCCCAAGGCTCGCCCCTCCAGGCCTGGGAGATCGCCGTCAGGATCACCCCATTGAGCCCGGAGCAGTAAGTGCACATGGTAAGATCATATTTCCTGTAAGACAAGCCCTTGACCCCGACCTTTGCCAGGGCAGCATGCAGGGTGTCGTTCTCCACATACGGGAAGTCGTAATCATGAAACGAGGCCAGATCCTCGATCTCCTCTCCCACGACCTCCACGTCCGAGAGGTCCAGGGGCCTGCCCCGATCCGATGCCACATGAACCAGGTGTGGGACCTGGGCCGGCTCGTACCCCAAGAGCTTCGCCCCCACCATGTCGGCAGAGAGGATGTCCCTCGATGCCACCAGTAGGTTGCTCCTCCTGATCTTGCCCTCGAAGCCCGGGCCGCGCTCCGTGGTATATATCCCGTCGAGGATCGTGAGACAGGAGGGCAACATGTTGGGCAGTCTGGAGATCATGAAATTCAAATTGCGCTGTGGGTCCGGACTGTGCGACTTCTTCCTGGAGGCGATGTCCAGCACCCCTTTGAGGTTCTTGACCCCTAGGCTCACCACGGTCTGAGCGTGTGTCTTGAGCACGGGTATGTTGACAACGAGGTCACTCTCGATGATGTCTCCATTGACGTTGAATATCACACCTTCGCCGAGATCCACCTTCTTGAAAGGCCTTTCGTGGACATTCACCAGCCTGACCCCGTATCGCTTGGAGAGCGTCTCGTACCCGAGGGTCTGGAAGGCGTGTCTGGCCGTCTCCCGATCCTTGGGATCGATGGAACTCCCCTCGCCTATGGTGATGTCGTCGATCCCCCGCTCCTTCAGCAGGGACACGACATCCTCTATGACGCGGGAGGTAGTGACCACCCCCCACTTGGGAAACGCCGTGACCCTGGTCCAGAAGACTATATTGGGCTTGATGAAGACCTTGGGGTTAGTGGACAGTTGGTCCAGGCCGCGGCACAATTCCACCACATCCCGGACCGAATCCCTAGGGCCCTCGTACCGCACAACTGCCACCACCGACTTGTCCGCGCTCATCCCCTTCCCTCTCCCTGGCCCCTCCCCTGGGGCGCCGCCGAGAGACTTCACCCAACACTGATGGATCACTTCTTCGCGGCCATCAGCTTCCCGAATCGCTCCAACATCTTCCTTGGGGTCACCGTCTCCCTCTCATACGGTGACATCTCCTTGTCTATACCGAACAGGTACTTGGCGATCTGTTTCAGCCCTTCCAAGTCATATCTCCCCATCATGGTGATGGTCTCCATCTGGGGAGAGCCCCCGCCGTGAAGTCCAGCGATCTGCATCACGGCCGAGAGATCTGAAGCCAGCAGATTCTCCACCCCGCGGAAACAGCGCTGCATGTTCTCTGCGCTTATCTTGGGATTCCTCCTGAGGTACTTGTTGGCCAGTTCCCCAACCTCGTCGGAGAAGAACGACTCCTCGAAGGGAAGGGTCGCCACGAGGCCGCCTGCCAAGTCGGCCACGACCTTGTACTCATTGTAGATCTCCTCCCCGGCCAGTCTCCTGCCAGCGTTGGTCAGGATCTCATCCGGTATGGCCGTGCCCGAGGGAGACCTTTCCGAACGGAAGGCACTGGCCTGCCCAGCGGCGTAGACCAACTCAGCGGTCCCTATGAGGTGAGATATCTTGTCCCGGACATGGGATTCCTTCTCGATACCGTTGTATTCGGCCACCAGGGCTGCTGCGCTCGCCAGTATCTCGGAGACGGCAGGCTTGCAACCCGTGTAGCTGTGTCTGTGGTAGTGAGCGAAGAGCAAGGCCAGAAAGCCGGCGAAGGGTGTCTGCCTCGGGTCCTCCTTGCCGTTGAGAAACACCCTCTCTTTGGGCACGAAGACATCGTCGAAGATGATAAACGCCTCCGCATCCCCCATCTCCGCGATGGGCGCCTTGAGGAACTTGCGCTTGTGCTGGCCGGCGGGCCTTACCAGGATCTTCACCCCTTCGTGATCCGCCGGCAAGGCGAAGGCCACCGCGTACTCGTTGTCCTTGTCCGTCATGAAGCGGGTGGGGACCACGATGATCTCGTCTGCGTACGGGGTGTTGGTTATGTTGATCTTGGCGCCCCGCACCACAATGCCATCGGGAAGGTTCTCCACTATCCGAACGTAGAGGTCCGGGTCCTCCTGCTGGTGGGGCCTCTTGAGCCGGTCGCCTTTGGAGTCTGTCTGAGCGCAGCTCGCCACCAGGTCATTGGCCTGGAAGTATCCGAGGTATTCCCGGAACCTCTTGTCATAATCTGTCCCCAAGGCCTGGTCCATCTCGTAGGTGATGACGGACAGGGCGTTCAAGGCGTCTATGCCCATGCACCTCTGGATACACCCACCGACCCTGTGGCACAGGACCCTGGTCATGCGTTGCTTCTTCAGCAGATCGTCAGGGCCCTGGTGGATATGGCAGAAACGGTTGACCTTATCCCCTGTCAGGTGGGAGGTGGCCGTGCAGAGATCCGCATACATGGGATCGTGCGCCCTGTCGAACGTCTCCCTTATGATCCGAATCCCGCCCTGGAGCCTCTCGTCAGTCCTGTCCACCTTGTCGGCCCCCATGTAAAGGTTTGGGGACATCCTGCGGAGGCGTTCGTAATACTCGTCGAAGGTCTTCACACCCATCTCGTCCTCCTTTTCAAACGACGTGACTCATACGATCTCCGTTGCTCGGCCTTCATGCTTTCCGATGAAACTCGACTCGATAACATCCCGGCCCCTCACATTCCACCCCCAACCCTGGGAACCGTCCTCCGGCGGGCCAAGGTCCAAGGCCCGCCCCCCAGGCATAAGGACCCAACGGGAAGACCTCCTTCAGTGTTACCCGCCATCACCTCCCCTGTCCACCCCCAACGCCAAGACAGGTGATGCCTTGCCACTCAGTCCCAGTGCGGTGGATGGGAACCGGGGAGGTAGAAGTGGTTGGGGTCGAACCGTTCATCCCCCTCGTATCTCTCGAGGAGCGATCTCCGGAACCGCTTATAGGACTCCACGGAGGGTCTTAAACCCATACCACGGAGTTTGTCAACTATTTTGTCCATAGACGGGGGGCATCCTGGCACCAAGACCGCATGTTCGATATCCCCGTCCCTGCGATGCGCCTTGATGGCACAGTTCCCGAAAAGGACGGTCGTGGGGAATCCCTTGGTGTGGCCCATCACCTTCCCGGTCAAGACCTCCATCCCGTGGAAGGCCCCTTCCCCATAGGCAGACGTGATCATCATCAATAGCGGATTGTAAAGCGCGGCGCAGCCGCTGCAAAGGGTCTGATCGTACTTGGGCAAGGAGATCCCCGATATCCCCAGTCTATCCCACATCTTGGGTCCGGAGTTGTCGTTTCGCCATTCGAAGTCCCACTTCAAAGGCCGGATCATCTCCTCCAAGTCCGCACCCCTAACAAAAACTCCTTCGAGGGTTGTGCTTCTCCCCATCCGCTTGGCGCACATGGAGATATGGGGCACCTCATCTCCATCAAGACCCAGGACCTTGGCACCGGCTATATCCACGGCCAATGCATCCTTGGAGGCGATCAATGTGTCGAAGCGGTAGGCGGTCCCTGGGACAAAGGGGCCCCGCTCCAGTCCGTAGATCCCGTCCAGCACCGTGAGATTGGGTCGGATCGCCTCGGCGAAAAAGGAGCAAAACAAATCCAGGGGGAGATCGCTCTGGTGGCAGAACTTCCTGGAGCGCATGTGAAGGCACCCCTTCAGGTTCTTGAGGCCGAGGGAAACCTTTGTGACGTTATGCGTCTTCAGCACAGGCATGTTGATGAAGAAGTCTGCTCCCAGTGCCACCGTGGATATGGACAGGGTTCCACACCCTGCATCCACCTCAGTGAAATGGCCGTCGAGCAGGTCCACCAGTTCGACCCCGTACCTCTCCTTGAGGTAAGGATATCCGAACTTCCCGTAGATGATCTCGGTCGTCGATACTTTTCGGTTGTTCCTGACGGAGCCTTCGCCTATGATGATCTTCGTCGCCCCGGCGTCCTTGAGGAGCGACAGCATGTCTTCGACCATGCGGGATGTAGTGTACACGCCGTAAGGGGGCACGGGGTAGTGCTCGTCCCATCCCACCAGATTCGGCTTGATCAGGACCTTGTCGCCTGGTCTCAAGCCGGCGAGCCCTTTGCAGGCCTGGATGGTCTCCGCGAGGGAGTCCGGAGATCTTTTATAACGCATGACCGCCAACTCAGCCCTGTCCATGAAATGCTGACTCCTGTCTCGGCCTGCCCGTCTTGGACATCATCCCCTGGGCCACGAACACGCCGGCCGGGGACCCGACCACACCCCTTGGCGCCGGACTATCCTCAGAGCCACCGTTTTCTCCTCTTATAGTGCTTTACGTCACGATAACTCTTTTTCTCACCCAAAGCCGAGAGGCCCAGGTAGAACTCCTTGATGTCCTCGTTCTCCTGCAAGATGCAGGCTGGTCCGTCGAGGACCACCCTTCCGCTCTCTATCACGTAACCGTACTGGGCCAATGAAAGAGCCGCCCTGGCGTTCTGCTCCACAAGGAGCACCGAGGCCCCTTCATTGGCGTTGATGGTGCGGATGATCTCGAAGATCTTCCGAACCAGTACCGGGGCTAGGCCTAGCGAGGGCTCATCTAGGAGGATCAGCCTGGGGTGGGCCATGAGCGCCCGGCCGATCCCCAGCATCTGACGTTCGCCCCCGGAGACATAACCGCTCACCTTTCGTCTGAGTTCCCTGAGCCGGGGGAAATAACCGTATGCCGTCTCGAGATCGCGCCTCACCACCGCACGGGAGCGAGTCACAGCTGCCCCTGCCAACAGATTCTCCTCGACGGTCAGATGCTCTAGCACGCGTCCTCCCTCCATCACCTGGACGATGCCCATCCTGGCGATCTCCTCCGGTCCGAGCCTATCGATGCGCCTCCCCTCGAACTCTATGCTGCCATCGGTCACAGCTCCGTCCTCGGTCCGAAGCAGTCCCGAAATCGCCTTGAGAGTGGTGGACTTCCCCGCGCCGTTCGCCCCCAACATGGCTACGATGGCCCGCTCCCCCACCTCGAGGCTGATCCCCCTCAAGACGAGGATCACGTCCGAGTACCGGACCTCCACGTTGTTAAGCCGCAGCATGGCCGTCACCCGATCGGTTTCAATCCGCGAGTCCGCGTTGGCCTCTCAAGAACTTCCTTATGTCTTCCCTCGTACGCGGAAGGATCAGCGTGGAGATGCACGTGCATTTCTTCACGTTGTCCTGGTTGTAGGCATCGATCTTGTACTGCAAATAGTATTTCCCTCGCTTCACGAACCGATCGTAGGGCCTGAGCTTGAGGTGGATCACCTCACCGACTCGGAAGGGCTCGTAGTACTCCATGTACTGACCAGGGTTCCTCGCCCCCGGGGTCCGAATCCAGTTGCCTCGCCCCCTCACTCCCACGCACCAGAAGATGATCTGCGTCACGAAGAGCGGGTGAGGAAGGAGCTCACCATACGGGGAGTTCTTGGCATACTCCTCATCTACCATCAACGGGTTATCGTCCAGGCAGCCTCTCGCATAATATATCATGTCCTCGGCCTTGATCTCGAAGGTGTTCTCAGCGTCGACCTCCTCGAGGTTGGAGAAGTCGATCTCATCCCATACCTCGTAATGCTCGGCGTCCTGAAAGAAGTCCGTCCCGAACTGCCTCTGCTTCTCCGTCTCGAAGTACTTCTCCAGATCCAAACGCTTCATGTCGCCTCCTCCCATGTGATCCATGGTGTCAGTCTGGGAACTGCACCTCCGTTCGAGACAGCCCCACCAATTCACCCTCCTGATTCTCGGCCCTAACATCGATGACGACGTAGTTCTTTCCGGGGCACATCACATGTTTCTCCGATACGACCCCTGTGCACGTGATGGTCCATCCGGGGAGCACCGGCTTGACGAACTTGGATTCCGTCTTGGTGATCTTGAGCATGGCCGGATAAGCCCAGTTGGTGACCACGGACATCATAAAGGACATGGTCATCATGCCGTGCGCTACGGTCTGGGGTATGCCGAAGGGCTGGGCGGTCTTTACCCACTCCGGGTCGCAGTGGACGGGGTTGTAGTCGAACGAGGCGACGGCATACTTCCAGAAGACCTCCTGACTGACCCTCCTCTCAAACGACGGGAGCTGGTGACCTGGTTCAATAGAATCGAAATGGATCTTCTGCATCACGAGCCTCCTTGCTGGACTTCACGCCAGGGGCCGGGAGGCCCCTGGCTGTGTGCGGGCATGATCACTTGCCTTCCTTCTGTGCCTCCTGTTTCATCTTCAGGTTCCAGGGGGCCTCCATCCAATCAGATATGGCTGAGACGCTGCCATCCTTGTTCAGCTTGCTGATTCTCAGCCACTTGTTCCCCCTGCGGTCTCCCTTGGTGTAGTCGATCTCCTTGAATATCCCCATGCAGCTCAGGCCCTTGATCGCCATGTACCCGTCGAAGATCGCAGGGCCGTCCAGCTTCTCGTACCCGACTTTCTTCAGGGCGTTCTTGACGGCCTCTATCCAAATCATCGTCCCGCCTACCCCTCCGATATAGGCATAAGGAGGGATCTCTCCCCTTTTTTCGTAGAGCTTGTACGAGAGTTGGACTCCAGGCACGTCCTTCACCCACCATGCACTGATGGCCTCGAATCCCATGTACCCCTCGTAGGCCTCGGGCGGGACCGTCTTGGCGATGAGGTCCGAATTGAAGACGAAGTTGATCTGCGGGATCTTGATGTCCAGCTTCTGCTTGTCGCGTAGCACGACCTTGGCTTGGTCAGGCATCAGGGTATCGAAGATGTAGTCTGGCTTGGCGTCCCGGATCCTGATGAGGAGGTCGCTCGTATCTGTCGGCCTCAAGGGACAGATCTCCTCCGCCACCACCTCAACGCCCACCTTCTCGCAATACGATTTGGCGAGCTGGGGCGACCGCCCCGAGGCATAATCGCCCAGGAAAAGGGCCATCCTGGGCTTGCGTGCCTCTTTCCATTGCCTCTTTATCCAGTCGGCGAAGGCGCAAAGCACGTCGTCATAGGGAGGCATCAGGCCGAAGGTCCATGCCGCGGGATAGAGGGCCGGACCGTGGCCCGTCTCCATCATGACCGGGATCTTGTCCTTGTCGTACTGCTGTCTGAGCGCCTCGATGCCGCCCGACAGCGAATCCAGGTTGAG
>CAZOXN010000092.1:0-8002 GCA_964583655.1 uncultured Desulfarculaceae bacterium
CACCAGCTCCCCCAGATCATCCTCCAACAGTACCTTCCTCACGTCGTTGACGGAGAGGAGGCCCGTGAGATGTCCCTGTTCGTCCACCACCGGATAGTCCATGTCGTCCGTGTCGAGTATCACCTCCCTCAGGGCCTTGAAGGTGGTGTCCTGTCTGAGGATCACTGGGGGTCTCTTCATTTCCAGCACATCGGCCACCCTGATCTCACTGAGGATGTTGACGGTCATCTCCCCCAAGTGTGCTGGGGAGGCGAAACGGTTGGGGACTTGGCTCTCGTAGATGGATGCCCCCCTGTTGATCAGGACATGGATGGCGGACACCAAGAGCAAAGGCACCAGGAGGTGGTACCCCCCTGTCATCTCGCAGACCATCAGGATGGACCCGATGGGCGCCTTGGCGACCCCAGCGAAGAAACCGGCCATCCCCACCAGCACGTAGGCCCCGGGCTGCTGCACCACGTGAGGGAAGAGGAGATGTCCGACACCGCCCACCACCCCACCCAACATCCCTCCGATGAAGAGCGAGGGCGCAAACACACCGCCGCTTCCCCCGGATGAGATGGTGAAGGAGGTGCTCAGCACCTTGAAGAACATGATCACTGCCATGAGCCCGATGGCCAGCTCCCCCATTATCGCCTTCTGGATCCATCCGTATCCGATCCCCAGCGCCTGGGGGGCCACAAGACCTACCAGCCCCACCAAGATCCCACCGATGGCCGGTCTGAGGTGGGCAGGGACCTTGATCCTCCCGAAGAATCTCTCCCTCACCCCGAAGAAGAACCTGATATAGAACTGGCCGACCGGGACACACAGGAGTCCCAAGGCCGCGTAGCACAGCAACTCCCCTGGATCCTCGAACCGGAACTCAGGGGTGTAGAATATGGGCTCGTGTCCGAAGAATGACGCGAAGACCATGTATGCTACCACCGCGGACACTACGCACGGGATCAGGCCCTCTGTCTCGATGTCTTCGCCGTAGAGGACCTCCGTGCTGACGATGGCGCTGCCCATGGGGGCTCGGAAAAGGGCGCTCAGCCCACCCGAAGCGCCGACCAACAGCATCAGACGGCGGTCCTTGGCCGAGAGGCCCAGGACCCGTGCCATGCAAGAGCCAAGGCCTGCACCCACCTGTATGATGGGACCCTGTCTGCCTGCGCTCCCGTTGGTGGCCAAGGTGAGGATGGAGGCCAACCCTTTGACCAGAGGCACGCGGGCGCGGATGTGCCCTGCGGCGTTGTGAAACGCCTCGATCATGGCGTTGGTCCCGGCCCCGGCCGCCTCCGGGGCCACTAGGTAGACGAGGAGCCCCGAAACCAGGCCGCCCAACGCTGGAAGGAGCAGGAATACGAGAGGCCTCGGGGAGGTCCCGCTGGGCACGGTCACCAGCTGCTCACCGGCAGGATACACGGGCGAGTAACCGGCAAGGAGATCCTGAAACAGGTACTCGGCCCAACCCAGACAATAGAAGAAGGCGCTGGCGGCCATTCCTGATATCAGGCCGCCCACGGCCCCGAGGAGTATCCACTTGGCGAGGTCCCCCGGACCGAAAGGCACCAGCCTCTTACGAATTCCATGGAGCCCTTTCATGACAAATCGGGCGTGCTGGGATGAGATCGGTTCAAACCAACGCGCCCCATCACTCCTTCGTCGGTGAGTATTCCTCCGGTCACGCCTCGGGACGTCTGGCTAGCCAGGAAGATAGTGGCCTCGGCCATCGTCTCCGGGCTGGCCCGTACTCCCTCACCTCCTCGGCAAGGCCGTTGCTGGAGCGCTCGGCACGGGTATCGCCCATGCCCCATGGCACGCCTGCGCGCGACCCCCGCGCAGAGCCAACCCCTCCCCCTTTACCTCCTTCGGAAGGACATCGAAGGGGGCCGCACCGCGTCGATTACTCGCCTGGAGATCCATGGGTCTCACGAGGACGTCCTCGAGCGAGGTCGAACACGTGTCTGTTGCCACTGCTCCAGGTGACGGTCAGCTTGCACCTGCGTATCCTCCACCCCTTTGGCGTCCGGACCAACTCGTTCGTGTAGTACCCCCCCAGGGTGCATGTGTTGTCCCCCTGGTCGTTGGGAAGGTAATGCTGGGCCACCATGTACGAGACGCACGTCGCCTCATCCCCTCGTATGCTGACAACATGGTTGGTGCTGATGTGCTGGGTGGATCTGAATCCCTCCACAGTCCGCCGCACCCTCCTCACCCATCGATCCGCGCTCAGCCTCTCCGGGCCCCAGCCCGCGAACGAAGAAAAATCGATCTCCACCTCCTCCGTGAAACAGGAACGATAGGCCTCCCAATCGCGCATGTCGATGCCCGTGGCATAGCGGATCACCGTATCGCTGATCTCCATGCGATCCAAGAGGATCTGGATCTTCCCTTGGTCCATCTTCCCTCCTCGTCCCGGCAGGGTGGGTCGAGCCCGTCACCCTGGCCGCATGCACTCCGTCGAGGAGGCATGACCATGCGCCCGCACTAGGCCCCCTCCCCGTCCCTCCGACCCCCTGTCAGGGTCACCAGACCTTCCTGAACGAGATGCTCCACGTACGAGCCCTTCTTCACCGCCCCTGGAAAGCTTCTGAATCTCGCTGCCCTGGGGGGTTCGAGTCCATCCCGTCCGAGGGCCTCCAGGCCGGCCTTCAGGAGGGCGGCGTAGGAGGCAACACCCCTGCCCAGGTTCTGGCAGGACTTCAGCGCGGTTATGGCCCCCAGGGGCAACGGCATGAGCGAGCTCTACTTGCGCACCGCATCCTTGCCGAGGTACCAACTGGCCTCCACGCAGTCGGCGCTCCCGCAGTGGATGGATGCCGCGGGAAGTCCGTTCTCAGTGGGAAAGGCGGGAACGATGGCCATGCCCATGCACAGGGCCCAATGGAATATCTCCGATGCCGCGGAGTCCTGACCGGCCCTCCTGCCGGCTGCCACCACGATGGCCCCCAGTGCCTTGTACCTGAGCCTCCCAGCGGCCTCGTTCATGGAGTTGGCCGTGAAGGCCGATGTCCTCTCCATGAAGGCCCTGAGCCTCGATGGGATCCCGAATACGTAGACCGGGGAACCCAAGATCAAACCGTCGGCATCCATTAGGGATCGGGCCAGCGCTCCAAGATCATCGTCGTGGGCATAGCAGAGGACGTCGCGAAGCCCCCATCCCTTCTCGTGGCCAAAACAGAGGTGGCAGGCGACGCAGCCCTGGATCTTCATCTCCGAGATGTTCACGAAGGAGGTCTCGCACCCGGTGCACGCCTGCGCGGCCTTCAAGGCCTCCTTGACCAAGTAGTCGGTGTTGCCGTCCCTCCTGCCTGCAGATATGCCCAAGACCTTAGTCCCCATCCCAGACCCACTCCTTTCCCTCATATCTGATTTTCCTTGCCAGTCCACACCTCGTGGCCAGCGGCCACAACCAAAGAGGCCTGACCCATGGGCCCCCTGGGTCCGTCACCCATGAGGAAACAGCCTTTCCATGAGGGCCAGGGAGGCCTTTGCCACGGACTGCATCCCCAATCCCCTGGCCTCGCGGACCGTGTCGCTGAGGAGGAAAAGGCCCTCGATCCCAGGGGGGACCATGGAAGGCCGGTGCCTCCCGGCGATCCCTGGGGACTCGGCCAGCCCCAGGACAGCAGCATGTCGCACGCGCCATTTGGTGGCCTCGGCCAGGCCCGGGATGAGCTCCCTGGCGTCCTCCTCCAGCAGGTCCAGGAACCTTCTCACCCTTCGGCGGGTCTTGGCCCAACGCCACTCGTCCAGGTCAGGCAGGTCCTCCCAGTGTCCCTGGAGGACCAGGTTCACCTGAACCTCGTTGACCGCATCCCCGTACGAGCGGTGCTGAAAGAAGATGCCGAAGACCCCCGCCCTGGGCAGTCTCGGGACCCACTTGAATGTCTCCATGTCCCACAAAGGCCTCTCCACCGCGCACACTACGGTCCACACGTGGCACACCTTCCCCCTCAGCCTCCATATCCAGTCCCTGTACCAGGCCGGGAACTCGTCCTCCGAGATGACTCGGAAGAGGTCCCAGATGGGCAGCGTGCAGACCACCATAGGGGCCTCCACGACCTCGGTGTCCAGGATCTTGGAGGGGAATATGCGCTCCCCCACCTCCAGCTCCACCCCCCGCACCATCCCTCCCTGCACCACGATGTCGTTTACAGGGGACCCCACTCGGATCTCTCCGCCATGGTCCTCGATGTATCTCCTCAGGGGCTCGGTGAGTCCCCTCAGCCCTCCGAACACAGTCCCGCCTATCTGACTGAGGCCCTTGCCCAAGAGGAAGTGCTCCCGGAAGAAGAAGACCAGCTCCCCCATGGAGAGGTCCTCCACCTTGTTGCCAACGATGCCCAGCTGCCCGAGGTACTGGAAGAGGGCGAGCCAACCCTTGACATCGGCCCGCGGGGCGCACCAGTCCGCGATGGACAGGTCGCTGTACTCCTCCACCTCTTCGTTGGAGAGCCGAGCGAACTCCATCAGGGTCTCCCTTGCCTCCCTCATGGGGAAGATCTCCTTCATGGGCCTCCACGCCCCCTCGTAGTAGCCCTCCCCGTTGGGATAAGGCAGGAGCCTTGGGTACTCCAGGCCGAGTATTCGGAAGACCTCCTCCAGGTGTCCTGGCTCGCTGGGCATGTGGGCCCCGTTGTCCAGGACGTGACCCCGATAGAGGGTGCTCCTGGCCCTGCCACCCACCTCCGGCTCCCTCTCCAGGAGGAGCACCTTCTTCCCCCTTTGGCAGAGCAACGCACCGATGCAAAGCCCGGAAAGCCCTGCCCCGATGACCAAGGCATCGTACCTCCCCATGGGTCCACCCCCCATCACCGCCTTGTCGTTGTGAGATTCCTCAAGGCACAACCTGACTTTCCCGAAGGCTCCGGAACACCCTTCAGCCTTTCAGCCCAACACCTTTGCATGGCCAGGGATGAGCCTTTGGCCGAAATTACACGACCCCCTACGGGGTGTCAACCAGGCGGGCGGGGGCTTGATGACTTCGTGCGGGAGGGGCCGGTTCGAGACAATCCCGACTCGAGGCACCTGGATCAGGCCTCGTGGATCAGGGAGAGCTTAGGGCAAATGGAGCAAGGTAAAGCTAGGTTTCCTCCCTGGAATGACCGCCTGAAGGCCTTGTACTCATCCTTCTGCCAGATCTCCATGAGGGCCTCCTCATTGATGTCCCCGAAGGCCAAATCATCGCGTATACCCCCTCCTTGGGTCCCAGGTCCTCCCCGGGCCCCTGGGAGGTTCGTGTACACGCACGGGGTCACTATGCCCTTTGCGGACACACAGAGGGCCCTCTGGACGTTCTCCGTGCACAGGGGGCGCCTCTCCCCCCGGAGGCCCAGGCGGTAGTGCACGCCGATCCCATGGCACCTCGCCTGATCTGCCACGGCATCCAGTCTCGACCGGATCGCATCGAATTCCTCCCTCGTGGCCGGAAGCAAGGCCTCTGCCTGGAGCCCGGGGCCGGGCACGAAGTCCAGGGTGCTGATCACGACATGAGCTACCCCCGAACCCCTCAGGAGGTCCGGCAGCCGCTCCAGGTCATCGAGGCCTGACCTGAGGAGCATGTAGGCGATGTGGACCTCTGGCCTGGGGCTCCCTCTCCTCTTCTTGGCCTCCATGAGGGACTCCATGGCCTTCAGGACCACCTCCAGACGCGTCCCTCTGCGGATGGCGTCGTTCCTCTGGTCTGTCCCTGCCAGTGAGAACGCCACGATATCCAAGTCGGCCTCTAAGATATTCTCTATGCGCTCGGCGGTGAGGAGCATCCCGTTGGTGGTGGTGCCCACCCGACATCCTGCCCCCTTGGCCATGGCCGCCATGGAGAAGAACTCCGGATTCAAGAAGGGCTCCCCCCAGCCCTGGAGGTACACTAGGGCTGTCCTGGAAAACGCCGGGACGAGCCTCTCGAAGGAGGCCAGCGGTAAATGGCGGTCCTCCCATCGGTCCCTGTACACGGTACGGGGGCAGTAGGTACAGGCCGCATTGCAGTGGGATGAGACCTCCACCTGTATCCAGTCCAAGGTCGGTCTGCCCAGTGAGAGAAGCCGCTCCAACAACAAGCCGCACCTCCGGTGTTCGTCTCAGTGTACCATGGGCCATGGACGCGAAAAAGGCCTGGGAGGACTTCAAAGGCCGTTTACCGGCGTATCCCAGAAAAAAAGGGCGACCGAGGTCGCCCTTGTCTCGTTGCCGTGGAAGTCCCGTGCGCGAGGCGCACCCTGGAGCAGCCTCACATCTTGAAGGCCGCGAAGATCACCCCTCCGAAGAGGAGATAGGCCAGGAGGAGGGTCCAAAGGATGTTGACCCCCTGCCCGATGAGAAACGCCGCTGCCGGCCTCCCGCCACCCAGCTCCGCCAGGTCCTTGAACCTGGTCTCGAGGCCTATGCTCGTGAAGGCCAACGCGAACCACCAGGTCCTGAGGGAGCCGAGGGGCCCCTTGGTGGAGGCTATGGTCTGGGCGTCGAGTATGAATGAGAAGAGGATGGAGGCAATGATGAAGCCCAGGACGAACTTGGGGAAGCGGTACCAGATCTCCATGGCGCTCGGCTTCTCGCCTCCCGGTATCTCCGCCGCCTTCTTGAAGGTCCAGATGATGGAGAGTATGAAGGCCGCGACCCCGATGAGGACGTTCTGGGACATCTTGACGATGACGCCCACCTTCATGGCCGCCTCGCTGATCATGGCCCCTGCCGCGACCACGGATCCGCTGGTGTCCAAGGTCCCGCCCAGCCAGGCCCCAGCCACCTCGTCCGGTATCCCCAAGCGTTTGGAGACAATGGGCATGAGCACCATCATGGGGACCGCGCAGATGAGCACCATGGAGGTGACGTAGCTCAGCTTCTTGGGGTCGCCCTTGACAGCCCCAGAGGTGGCGATGGCGGCCGAGACCCCGCAGATGGACACACCGCTCGAGAGCATGGCCGCGAACTCGTCGTCCACCTGCATCTTCTTGGCCACCCAGAAGGTGAAGTACCAGATGGCGGCCACCACCAGGACCGCCTGCACGATCCCATAAAAGCCGGCCTTGACGATCTCTCCGAAGAGTATGCCGGACCCCAGGATCACGAGACCCGTCTTGATGTAGTACTCGGTCTTGACGGCCACCTTGAGCCACTCCGGGACCCCCAGGACGTTGCTTATGAAGAGCCCCAGAAAGAGGCACCAGAGCACGTACTCAAGCCCGTACTCCAGGACCGTGTAATTGCCCGCTATGAGCTGCCCCACCCATGCGATGATGAACACGATGGGGAAGCCGAGGATGAACTTCCCCACTGCCTCGCCCATGAGGGCCATGGCGATTATGCTCAAGACGAGGTAGGCGATCCCGATCTTTATGGCCAGCCATATATTGGCCCAGGAGAAGACCTTGCCGACGATGCTTCCGGACTGGCCGCTTATTTGCTTGCCGAGGTCGCCGGCCTTTTTCTTGACCGATGCGTCCTTGGCCTCCTTGCTCGCCCCCTCTAGCTTCTTGGCCGCATCGCCTATGGCCTTGCGCTCCCCCTTCTCCAGGACCCCCCTGAGGGCCAGGGCCTGGCCCTCCACGGCCTTCTCCCCCTTGCCCGCGGCGGACTTGGCCAGCTCCTCCACCTGGGAGGCCATCTTCTTGGAGAAAGATGCGAACTCCGCATCTGTGGTCCATTTGAAACTAGGGGTGCTGACCTTGAGCCCGGCTATGAGGAGGATGATGATGAGAAACCCGATCCATACCGCGAGCCATTCGTCCTTTTTCCATAGACTCGACCAATCGATCCCTTGCTTCTGTGCCATCCCTACACCTCCTTGCAGATGGGACAATGCACGAGACGCCCTTTCCGATGGAACCTGCCCCCTAACGGATCGACTCATCACCTCCTTTGCGCCTATTCTTCACCCCGAAGACCGGGGGGGGGAGACCATGAGCCCGAGCAGGAAGAGCCGCCACGGCAGCGGGATCAAGCCCCTTATAATCCAATGCCTCCGCTGCTGTCAACACAGGCCGTGGCTCGCCTCCTTGATGGTCTGCCACGCCTCTTC
>CAZOXN010000093.1:0-7978 GCA_964583655.1 uncultured Desulfarculaceae bacterium
TCAATGTACAGGATGCGCATCAAGCCCCCCTCGTTCTCAAAGTCTTTCTCTGCCGCGCATTTTTCAGGGACCTTCAGGCCCTTCCCTTGCCTTCGCACTGTGCCACTGCCTGGCCATCCACAGCGCCCCCCATATGATCCCGCGCAACGCCCTCGAAGGGCAGTCCTTTGGCCCGGAGCGGCTCAGCCGGAGCGATCGGGCACCCATCGGAGGTGAGCAGCCAGGGGAAAGCCCCAGCGCCCGAAGCGAAGGGCACGGCCGCGGGAAAGGGGGGAAGCATCCCCTGCCTGCAGGCCGCGACAGGGTGACCGCGAAGGCTTGAAGCGTAGGGACACGGGGCTGCCCCCGCCAGCGAGCGATCACGATCTCATCCCCCCTTGGGTCCTGGCCCCGCGTCCTCGGTGGGGCTGTCCTGTCCCACCCAGTCTGTTCCAAGGCGAGGGAGCTGGGTCAATAGAGAGGCCCATTCTCAGGGACGTTGTAGAGCCGGCGGATGTGGGATATCACGGTGTCAGGGAGGTACCGGCCCCAGAGCTTGATGGGGACGGACTCCACACACGCCTGGGGGCTCAACCCCACCGAGAAGAGATACTCTATGAGGAACTCCACGTTCATGGGGATATATCCCTTGTAGACCTTGGAGTCCCTCTGGGCGATGATCCTCTCCTCGTGGATGCAACTGCCCAGCTCGGATTCCACCATGTCCGGGAAGGTGGAAAGGATGACCTCCATATTCAAGGTGGGCCTGGCCCCCTCGAGCCACCGATCCAGCCCCTTCTTCATCTCCTCCTCCGGGATGCCCCTGCCCACGTATCTCTTCCACGCCTCCGAGTCCTGGTACCTGCGGCAGATGCCACCCCTGTCCCAGGGTACCTCTATGACCAGGCTCCTGGCCCTGTAATCGCCTCTATACTCCTCCCGCTCCACCACCCTCAGTGTCGGATGATCGGCCAGGACCCCCTCCAGACTGGAGAGCATATCCTCCTCCGCCACGATCTTGATCCCACCCACGTCGTGGATGGAGAGGGCCTCCCTATCGAGCTCGATGGTCCCATCCCTGAACCTCTGCGTGATGGCCTCTTCCGCGCTTATGAACTCCCGGGCCATATCCTCCTTCGGGGTCAAGAGCATCTCCAGGGGGATTTGGAGTCGCCTCGCCCTCTCCTCGGCCAGCCTCCGGGCGCGCTCCTGGACCATGTTGAAGATCCAGTTGGCGATGTAACGGTTGGCCTTCTCAGCGATCCTCCTGGGCCGCTTGATCCTGTAAAGCCCCAGGAGCCTCCCCTCCTCATCCAGGCACAAGGCCCCGTTGATAGGGGCATCCTTGTAGAAGAAGTCCGGGTTCTCCTGGTAACGCTGGATGAGCTCTGCCACTCGACCCGTGGCCTTATCGGCCCTTCGGCAGATGACGTCTCGAAGCTCCCCCTTGAACTGAATCCTTTGGGTGTGGAAGGGCCCTCGATGGATCATCCCGATGAGGAGCCTGGCCATCTCGTCCAGGACCTCCCCCACGACGAAGCCGTCGCAGATCAGGACCTCCGTGATGCGGCAGCCGTCATCGGTCCTTGGCCGACCACAGAGCCACCTCCTGGTGATCTCGAAGAGCTCCTCCCGGTGCACGAAGGAGGTGAGATACATGTGCGACCCCCGAGCTAGATGCGAGGGACATTATACATCATCGGGGCTCGGATCCAACTCCGCGCAAGGGAGCGGGTGGATCTCTATCGAGGCCGAATGGTCGATGGCAAGAGGTGCCCTTCACGAGGGGCGGTGCTGTCCTCGGAGGCCTTGGGCCAGGGAGCAGAGGACCGGGACCACCACCAGGGTCAGGAGTGTCGCCAAGCCCAAGCCGAAGATCACCGCCACGGCCATGGGCCCCCACCATTGGGAGGACTCCCCCCCTACCTCCACTGCCAGCCGCCTGAAATCGATGCTGACCCCCGTGGCCATGGGGAGGAGGCCGAGGATGGTGGTGATGGCCGTGAGCATCACCGGCCTGAATCGCACGAGGCCAGCCCTGATCAGGGCATCCCGCACATTGTATCCCCTCAGGAGGAGTTGCTGGTAATAGTCTATCAGGACTATGGCGTTGTTCACCACCACCCCGGCCAGGCTTATGACCCCTATCCCGGTCATGATCACCCCGAAGGCCAGGCCGCTCACGAGGAGGCCAAAGAAGACCCCTATGAGGGAGAGCAGGACCGATGTCATGATGATCAGAGGGACCACTGCGGAGTTGAACTGGGTGATGAGGATGAGGAATATGATGAAGAGGGCGGCGACAAAGGCCTTGCTAAGGAAGGCCTGGGCCTTCTTCTGTTCCTCTTGCTCCCCGGTGAACTGGTGGGAGTAACCCCTGGGCCACTCCATCCTCGCCAAACGCTCCTTTATGTCACTTATCACGTCGTTGGCAAGGCGGCCGGAGACGTTAGCGGTGATGGTGACCACCCTCTTCTGATCCTTTCGCATGATGGTCCCAACCCCGCTGGTCAGGGAGAAGGAGGCCAGGCTGGTGATGGGGATCGGCTCCCCCTTGGGGCCCGAGACCGTGATGCGCTTGAGGCTCTCCATCGAATGCCGGTCTCGGTCCGGGAGGCGGGCCACGATGTCGTACTCGTCCTTTCCCTCCCTGTAGACCCCAACCTTGGCGCCGTTTATGGCCGCCTTCACCGTGTAGGCTATGGTGTACGTATCGAGGCCCAACAAGGCCGCCTTCTCCTTGTCGATGCTGACCCGGATCTCCGGCCTTCCCTTTACGAAGTTGTCCCTCAGGTCCACAAGGCCAGGGATGTCCTCGATGGACTTTCGCGCCCTGGTCGCCATCTCCCCCAGGGCGTTGAGGTCCTTGCCTGAGATCTCCAGATTCACGGCTGCCCCGGTGGGCGGCCCGTGTTTCTCCTCCTCCACCTGGACCTCGGCACCCTTTATGGCCTCGAGCACCCGGGCCCTGATCTCCTTGATGACCTCCGGAGAAGGCCTGGTCCTCTCCCTGAAGTCCTTGAAGTCCATGGTCACCCGGCTTATGTGCGTCCCGGTGCCGCCCTGGGAGAAGATGTCCCCACCCACCGAGCCTGTGTTGGCAACGGTGTGCTCGATATCGGGGTACTCCTTCAGGATCTCCTCCACCTCCTGCACGAGCTTGTCAGATGCCTCCAGGTTGGTCCCCACCGGTGCCTTGATGAACACGTAGGCGCTCTCGGGGTCCACCGCAGGGAAGAACTCGATCCCCTTTCCCCAGATGGCGAAGGCTGCCGCGGAGCCGCCCAGGGCAGCGATGAAGACCAGGACCACCACCACTCGGTGGTCCAAGGCCCAGCCGAGGATCCCTCGGTACGCCCTCTTCACCAAGGGCTGTCTCCTCATGACCTCCTCGTCCTCTGTGACGGGCCCGACCACTGCCTTCACCGTCTGATACCGGGCGGAGAGGACCGGGTTTATCACCAGGGCCACGAAGAGCGAGCCTGAAAGGGCGGCTATCACGGTCATGGGGAGGAAGCGCATGAACTCACCCATGATCCCAGGCCAGAAGAGCAGCGGCAGGAAGGCCCCCACAGTGGTCAGGGTGGATGTGATGATGGGCCATGCCACCTGGTCTGTCCCGAAGTTCGCCGCATCCAGCCTGGACTTGCCCTGCTGCATGTGCCTGTAGATGTTCTCTACCACCACGATCCCGTTGTCCACCAGCATCCCCACGGCCAGCACCAGGGAGAAGAGCACGACCATATTGAGGGTGACACCCAGGGCGGTCAGGATGGAGAAGGTGATGAACATGGAGTAAGGGATGGCCAGGGAGATGAAGACCGCAGAGCGACCCCCTATGAAGACCAGGATCACGGACAGGACAAGGAGGAGGCCGGACAGGATGCTGTTTTCCAGCTCCGAGACCATCCGGCGGACATACTTGGACTGGTCCGTGATCAGGTGGACCTTCAGGGATGGGGGCATCTGGGGGGCGAGCTCCGCCACCACGTTCCTGACATCATCGCAGACCCTGACTATGTTCTCGCCGCTGCGCTTCTGAACGGCCAGGGTCACGCTCGGCTCCCTGTCGAAGCGACTCATGGTGAGCGGGTCCTTGTGGCTGTCCTGGATCGTGGCCACGTCCCTGAGATAGACGGGTTTGCCGTTGCGGACGAAGGCCACGATGGAGAATATCTCCGACGGGTGTTTGAAGTCCTCCGGGACCCTCACACTGTATTTTCCTTGCCCGATGTCCATGCTCCCGCCGGGCATGTTCACATTGCCCTTGCTCACCGCGGCGATGAGGCTCGAGAAGGGCATGTTGTAGGCCGCGATGCGATCCAGATCGAACTCCACGTGGATCTCGCGGTCGAGCCCGCCGGTGAGCTTCGCCTCCAGGACCCCTGGGATGGCCTCTATGCGGTCCTTGTACTCCTCGGCCAGGACCTTGAGGCGCCGAAGGCTGAAGGGGCCAGAGAGCACCACCCGTATCACCGGGAACTCCGACAGGTTGACCTCCCTGATCACAGGGTCGTCCGGCAGGTCCGGGGGGAGGTCCGCTTTCGCCTGGTCCACCTTGTCTCGGACCTTCTGAAGGACATCATCGATTATCGTCCCGGGCCTGAACTTCACGGAGACCGTCGAGATACCCTCGGAGGAGGTGGAGCGGACCTCCTCGGTGTCCGAAAGGCCTTGGAGCTTGCGCTCGATAGGGATGGTGATGAGCTTCTCCATGTCCTCTGGGGCCACGCCCTCGTACGTGGTGGTGATGAAGACGTAGGGTATGGTGATATCCGGCTCTGCCTCACGTGGGAGGGTGAGGTAACAGTAGAGGCCGGCGATGACCAGGAAGAGCAGGATGGCCAGGACCGTTGTCTGGCGCTGAATGGCAGCCCGGTTTACGATCATTGGACCTGGACCCTGGCCCCTTCCTCGACCTCGGTCTGCCCGGCCACGATGAGGTTCTCGCCAGGCTCCAGGCCCTTGGTGATCTGGATGCGGTCCCCCTCTATGACACCGAGGGAGACCAATCGGGCATGGGCCACGCCGTCCTTCTCCACGAAGACGTATCGCTCCCCGCCCTTGTCCACGAGGGAGAAGAGGGGCACGGCCACGGCATCAGGGACTGTTCGGCGAAGCATCGCCACTCGTGCGATCATCCCAGGCCTTATGTTTCTACCTGGGTTCTCCACGACCGCCCTCACCTGGAAGGTCTTGGTGGCCGGATCGGCCTTGTAGGCCACGAAATCTATGATCCCGCTCATGCGCCTGTCCGGCAGCGCGTCCACGGTGACCATGACCGGCTGCCCTGCGCGCAGGTAGCGCACGTCCACCTCTGGGACGTTGAGGTTGATCTTTATCCTGTCCACGCTGACGAGTTCTGCCACTGGTGCGCCCTTGGCCACGTACTCCCCCGGGTCCACGTAGAGGTGATTGACGATCCCGTTTATGGGGGAGTGCAGGAAGCCGCGTTCGTACTCCACCTTGGCTTGGCGGAGGTTTGCCTCTGCCACCGCCCGCTCGGTGACGCTCCTGTCCAGTTCCTCCTTGGATATGATCCTGCGCTCGTACAGGGCCTGACGACGCCGGTAAAGCTCGTCAGCCAGATTGAAGGACGACTGGGCCCTCTCCAGGGCCGCCTTCAGGGCCTCAGCGTCTATCTTGGCGATGAGCTCCCCTTTGCGGACCGCATCCCCTTCCTTGGGACCCACCCAGTCGACCCTGCCGTCCTTGTCCGATGCGAGCCGCACGTCCTCCCATGCCTCTGTGTCGCCGGGCAGCAGCAACACGTCATTCATGGTGGTGCGCTCCACCTTGATCACCGAGACCTTGACCAGCCTCTCTGGGGGCTTGTTATTGCCTTGCTGAGGCTTGCTCTCGGAACGATCGCAGGCGGGGATGAAAAAGAGGAGAGAGCCCAAGGCCAAGGCCAAGGTTGATGAAAAGAAAGGTCTCAGGGCCGCAGGGCAGCTCATCTATTCTCCTCTCGGTTCCAGTCCGCGAAACGCCAGCCTGAGCAGGCGTGCGGGCCGCTCAGGATCGGCAAGCCGCGGAAGGGTGTGGTCCAGGTCCAAACAGAAGCTGAGGACACTGAGCACCAGGTATGCCACCTCCTCGGGATCCCTCTCTGCCACCTCCCCTCGCGATAGAGCGTGGGAATAGACGGCCTTTATGGCCTCCACCATGGCCCTGTGCATGGGCCCCAGATCGAAGGCTGGTGAGGCCTGAGGTGGGACGAATGTGAGGGAATGGATCGTCCTCATGAGATCAGGGTGCTCCGAGACCCCGCGGTAGACCCTATCCAAGAGAAGCTCCAGCCTCTCCAGGACATGGCCGCTGCTCCCGAGGACCTCCTCGATTATCTCCTCCTGAAGACGGGCCGCCTCCTCCAGGATGGCCTGGAAGATCCCTTCCTTGTTGCGGAAGTAATAATAGAGGACAGGCTTGGTCACGCCGGCACGTGCCACGATCTCACCTACCGATGTGCCAGCGTAACCCCTTTCCGCGAACAGGGCAGTGGCTGCTTCCAAGAGCCGGGTCCTCGCCCCTTGATCGCCAGCCTCCCTTGAGCGTCGAGGTCTCAAATGGGTCTTTGCCTCCCACGTGTGCGACGATATTCCAAACCCCCACTCCTCCACACCCCCCCCGCCTGCCCCTTCCCGACACAGGGACCGCTCGGCAGGAGGGGAGATGTGTCATTCTTGAGTTTACGGCAGGTCCGGGGAGGGGTCAAGAAAAATTTACCTACCGGTAGGTAACAAATCCCCGGGAGGGTGTCGTGCCCTTCGAGGCCATGTCATAGCCAGCGTTTGCGCCTCTTGTAGGATTTCACCCCAGTGTAGTCCTTGAGGGCCCCGGAGGCGCCAACCCCCAGGTAGAACTCCCGCACATCAGGGTTGCGGCTCAAGTCAGAGGCCTCGCCCTCCAGGACCACCTTGCCGTTCTCCATCACGTATCCGTAGTGAGCGAGCTGGAGCGCCATATTGGCATTTTGCTCCACCAGCAGGATCGTGGCCCGGCGCTCCTGGTTGATCCGCCTGACGATCCTGAAGATGTCCCTTACTATGTACGGGGCCAGTCCCAGCGATGGCTCATCCAGGAGGAGCAGCCTCGGGTGGGCCATGAGGGCCCTTCCGATCACCAGCATCTGGAGCTCCCCTCCGCTGCAATACCCAGCCAGCTTGTGCCTCAGGGCATGCAAAGGGGGAAAATAGTCATAGACCATCTGAAGGTCCCTCCTGTACGGCCTGCCCCATCGGGTGGCAGTGCCAACCCTGAGATTCTCCTCCACTGTGAGGTGCTTGAAGGGCTGGCGCCCCTCCAGGACCTGGATGATCCCAAGGCGCGTTATGGTCTCAGGGGGTGCGTTGCGGATGGAGCGCCCGTCATAGATTATGGAGCCCTCTGTGACCCTTCCGTTCTCTGGTTTGAGGAGCCCGGATATGGCACGCAGGGTGGTCGTCTTGCCAGCCCCGTTGCTCCCGAGCAGGGAGACGATCTGCCCGTACCTCACCGAGAGGGATACACCCTTTAGCACCTGTATGACGTTGGAATAGACCACGCTGATATTGCTGACCTGGAGCATTGGATCTTCTTTCGTGCCGTCGTTCATCGATGGATGTCCGAGCCCCTCTGCTGACGACTGGCCTCCCCCCTGGCAGAGACCTGACAAAAAAAGGGGCCATGGACGCCGCCGTCGCTTCGCCCATGGCCCCTGTCAGGGTCTCCTGGCCTTTATGTTATCTCGTCACCCCTCGGCGCTCCACGGGCAGAGTATGTGGAAGCAAAAAAAGCCCTGCTCAACCTGCCTAAGGCTCATCTCCCTGCCCGCGTCAATCATTTGCCCTTGATCCGCCTCGGTTCTCACGGTCAGGCATCTTATCCTCGAAATCCCACGGTGTCAACCCTGCCGGTGTCGCCGGCTTCCTTTCAATCCATGAACGGGGCAATCGGTCACCACCGCCCCCCCACCACGGCCCGGGGGATCCTCCGAGCCCGCCGCGGGGGGTTTTTCGGG
>CAZOXN010000094.1:0-7968 GCA_964583655.1 uncultured Desulfarculaceae bacterium
CAGCTGCTGTCTTATCTCAAGCGCCATGCGCTCCTCACCGCTCGTACTACCCCGCTATTCGCACTGCAATTATAGCAGAAGCGCTTTCCGGCCGGCAAGACCAGGGGGTCGGAGGTGGCGCCCTCGAGGCCCCGTTCCGGCTGGATCCTGGTGCCTCAGGGGAAAAGGAGTCAGAGCCGGAACGATTCCCCCAGGTAGAATCGTCTCGCGCGGTCGCTGGAGGCTATCCGTTCGGGGGTGCCGGCCTCGAGGATCTTCCCCTCGTTGATGATGTAAGCGCGGTCGCAGACCCCGAGGGTCTCTCGCACATTATGATCTGTAATGATAACTCCGATGTCCCTCTCCTTGAGCGATCTGACGATGTTCTGTATCTCTATGACCGCCAAAGGGTCAATCCCCGCGAAGGGCTCGTCCAGCAACATGAAGTACGGGGAGGTAACCAGGGCCCTGCAGATCTCGACCCGCCTCCTCTCCCCGCCCGAGAGAGAATAGGCCTTGTTCTTCGCCAGGTGCTCTATCCTGAGTTCCCGAAGGATCTCCTGACAACGTTCCCTCCTTCGCAGCGCGTCGGGCTCGGTGAACTCCAGGATCACGAGCAGATTCTCCTCCACCGAGAGTTTCCTGAACACGGAGGGCTCCTGGGGCAGGTAGCTCAACCCCTTACGGGCCCTCAGGTACATGGGCATCTCGGTGATGTCCTCTCCCCTGATGAAGACGCGCCCCTTGGTGGGCCGGAGGGCCCCGGTCAGCATGTAGAAAATCGTCGTTTTCCCTGCACCATTGGGCCCGAGAAGGCCCACTATCTCCCCCTGACGTGCCTCCAGGTCAACATCGTCCACCACTGTATTGGCGCCAAATCGCTTGACCATCCCCCTCGCCACCAGGCGACGCCCATCCTCGAGATTCACCGCCCCGTTCACGTTCGCCCCCCTGGCATCAAGCGCGTCTTGACCCTCCCCCCCTTGCCTCCCAAGACCGTGCTCTTCTTGTCCGGGATGGAGTATATGATACGATCACCCTCTACCATTTCATCCCCTCGCAGGAGGCGCGGAGACCCGGTCATAACTATGGCCCTGGAGGCCACATCCAATACCGCCACGCCCGCAGTGGCAGTCCCCTCCTCCGTGTAGAGCCTTACCTCCCCGCGGGCCACCAACTTGGTCACCTTGTTCCCCTCTGGTTCCCAGTTGAGCTCCAGACGCTGAGCCTCCAGGCGATAGTCCCTCTGGGAGGCCTGGACGTGGCCAGTGTACAAAGCCAGGTTCTCCTGCCTGCGCATCTCCATCCGATCGGCCCGAATCAGGATGGGCTCATGCATCCCCTCTCGGGAACCCTGCTGGACCTCCATCTCTTCGCCAGGAACAGGAGGAGTCGGGAGGATTGGCACGGTGAGTAACACCAGGAGGATTATCCACCGCAGCACGGTCTCTCCTATGGAGCCATCTCGCCCCTCTGCCAACGATAACCTCAACGCAGCGCTTCCTTGGCCTTCTTGAAGGCCGAGGGACGAATCATGGTCCGTACCCTGTCTTGGAGGATCACGACCTCCTTTTCCATATCCGCCTCTAGGCCCACGCCCTGTGTGGAGCCCTCAGGCCCGTCCACGATGACGGTCCCTGGCCCTCGGATCTGCCGCGTCCGGTAGTCCAAGTAGACCTTCTCGGTCAACAGGCTGTACCCATCTTCTGAGAGTATCCTGACCTCGCCCCTCACCTCGGCCAACTGTTGGTCCAGGTCGTAGACCCCTTCCCTCCCTGTGAGCTCGAACCTCTTGGAGTTGCCCTTCTCCACGGGCGCCCCTAGGATCCGAACGCCCTGAAGGTGAAAGCGGTCCTCCTCCCTCAGGTAGATCGCCCTCTCCGCCCAGATGTCCATCCGTTTGCCTTCCTCCTCGAACTCCTCCAGGTAGAACCCTTCTATCACCAGGTCCGGTGAGGGCGAGGCCACTGGGTCCCTCTTCTCCGGGCTCGCTGCATTTGCATCGGCCCAGACAAGGCTCGCCCTCAGCAGCAAGGCTGCCGCCAGCAAGGCCGTCCACCTAGAAAGAAGCAACATCAAACGACCCCTGCCTTCAACAGGTCGTGCAGGTGGATGATCCCCTCCAGCCTGCGGCGGTCCGGTCCAGAGAAGACGAAGAGCGAGGTAATGGCATGTCGCTCCATCTTGTTGAGTGCGTCCACGGCCAAGGAGTCCCCCTGGATCCACTTGGGGTCGCGGGTCATGATGGAGTTTGCCTGCACATCCAACATCCCATTCCCCCACCTCTCGAGTCCTCTCCTGAGATCACCGTCTGTGATGACCCCCACCAGTTCCCCTTCGTCGCTGATCACACCGGTGACACCCAGCCTCTTGGAGGTGATCTCGAAGAGGGCCTCCCTCATTGGGGTGTTCTCCCGGACCAAGGGAATGGCCTCCCCAGTGTGCATCAAATCACCCACGGTGAGAAGCAGTTTCTTGCCCAAAGTCCCGCCAGGGTGGAGCTGGGCAAAATCCCTTTGGGTGAATCCCCGTCTTTCCAGGAGGGCCACTGCTACGGCGTCCCCCACGGCCAGCACCGCGGTGGTGCTGGCCGTGGGGGCCAGACCCATTGGGCAGGCCTCCTCCTGGACCTCCACGGGGATCACCACATCGCTATTGCGGGCCAGTGCTGAGTCTCTCTTCCCCGTGATGGAGATTATGGTACAGCCGAGCCTTTTCACGAACGGGACCATGGAGACCACCTCATCGGTCTCGCCGCTATTGGATATGAACAGGAAGACGTCCTTTTCAGTGGCCATCCCCAGGTCGCCGTGGATCCCCTCGGAAGGATGTATGAAGAAAGAAGGGGTCCCAGTGCTGGCCAAAGTGGAGGCGATCTTCCTGGCGATGTGACCTGATTTTCCCACCCCGGACACGATCACCTTGCCATCGCAGGACAAGATGATCTTCACCGCCTCTGAGAAACCGCTATCGATGCGCTCCCTGAGCGCCAGGATCGCCTCGCCCTCCACCTCGAGGACCCTCCTGGCGACCTCTAGGACACAATCCGGATCAGCGCACCGATCGCCCTTTCCTCCTCCCCTTGACGAGGTCATCGATCTCCCTTATCTCCTCTAGGAGCTCCCTCAGCCCATCCAGGGGCAAGCTATTGGGGCCGTCGCACAAGGCCCTATCCGGATCCTGGTGGACCTCTATGAACAAGGCGTCGATCCCGACCGCCACCGCGGCCCTGGCCAGATAAGAAACGAATTCCCGCTCTCCCCCTGATGCATCCCCGCGCCCTCCCGGAAGCTGCACGCTGTGGGTGGCATCGAAGATCACCGGGATGCCCAGCCTACTTAAAATGGCCAAGGAACGAAAGTCCACGACCAGGTTGTTGTACCCGAAGCTCGTTCCCCTCTCGGTGACCATCACCAGGTCGTTGCCTGTGGACCTCACCTTCTCCACAGCGGCAGCCACATCCCATGGGGCCAGGTACTGTCCCTTCTTTATGTTGATCACCTTCCCGGTCCGGCCTGCGGCGAGGAGCAGGTCCGTCTGCCTGCAAAGGAACGCGGGTATCTGGACGATGTCGAGGATCTGGCCCGCCCTCTCCACTTCCAGACGGCAATGAACATCCGAGAGAACGGGGATGCCAAACCTGTCCCTCACCTCGTCCAGGATCCTGAGGCCTTCCTCCAGACCTGGGCCCCTGTAAGAGCCCAGAGACGTGCGATTCGCCTTGTCATACGAGGCCTTGAATATCAGGGGAAAACCGATCTCGTCGCACAAAGCTTTGAGGAACCGCGCCACTTCCAGGGTGTCATCCCGCGACTCCAAGACACATGGTCCAGCGATGAGTGCAAGGGGAGCGCCCCCGCCTATCTGGATTTTCCGGACCCTGATCCCGCCATGCCCTTGCATCGAATAGGGACCCCTTTCAGGCATGATGATCTAGTTGGAACTCGTCACATCTCTGGAAGGCGAGGGACAAGGCCCTCCCAGATGATCGAAAACAAGGGATCCAGTCCCTTGCCGTATACTGAACACAAGGCTCACGCACCCCTTGCGAAATCATCAGCCATGCCAGTCTGGCAAGCAATCGCCGCTTTGAAAATCTGGTGCCATGTGTCTTGGACCCCTTTCAAGACATTGGATTCCGACTTCCTTCGAGATGACACAGAGGGGCGTCTCATTGGTCGTCATTGGACCATCAAACATGAGCCGCATCCGATTCTTTGTCCGTGGCAACGGCCATAATCATCCCCTTCCCCGTTGCGTCCTGTCGCGTCACTCCGAGCTTGCAGGCCAGGGCGGCCTCGATGAAGGAGCTGAAGAGCGGGTGCGGTTGTCTCGGCCGAGACTTGAATTCAGGATGGAATTGGCACCCGAGAAACCATCGCCTGTCAGGCAATTCCGTTATCTCCACCAGCTTGCCGTCCGGGGACAGACCCGTGAAACGCATCCCGCCCTTCTCCAGTAAGTCTCTGTAGGCATTGTTTAGCTCGTATCTGTGCCGATGCCTCTCCGAGATCTCCAGCATTCCATAAGCCCTGTGGGCGATGCTCCCGGGGAGGATCCGGCAGGGGTAGCCGCCCAGCCTCATGGTGCCGCCCTTCTCATGGATCTCCCTCTGGTCGGGCATGAGATCGATGACCGGGTAGGGCGTCGAGGGGTCGAACTCGCTGGAATTGGCGCCCAGGAGCCCACAAACGCTCCTAGCGAACTCCACCACCGCGAGTTGCATCCCCAGACAGATCCCAAAATATGGGATATCCCTCTCCCTGGCGTACTGGATGGCCCTGATCTTCCCTTCGACCCCCCTCTTCCCGAACCCCCCTGGTACAAGGATGGCGTCCACACCTTCCAAGAGGGCCCCCCAGTTTTCCCCCTCCAGTTGCGCTGAGTCCACGTAACGAAGTGTCACACGGCAGTCGTTGGCTATGCCCCCATGAACCAGGGCCTCGCTCAAACTCTTGTAGGACTCTGTCAGATGGACGTACTTGCCCACGATGGCCACGCAGACCTCGTGTTCAGGATGCTTGACCCGCTCCACGATGCGCTCCCACTCGTCCAGGACCGGGGCACGGGTCCAGATGTTGAGGATCTCCACGATCTTCTCATCCAAACCTTCTTTGTGGAAGACCAGGGGGACCTCGTAGATGCTCTCCACATCCTTGGCGGTGATGACCGCATCAGGGGCCACGTTGCAAAACAGGGCGATCTTGGCCTTTATCTCCTTGCTCAGATACCGATCGGTCCTGCACAGGAGGATGTCCGGCTGGATCCCGATCTCCCTCAGTTCCTTGACGCTGTGCTGGGTCGGCTTGGTCTTGAGCTCGCCGGCTGCCGAGATGAAGGGCACTAGGGTGAGGTGTATGTAACAGACATTCTCCTTTCCCAGATCCCCGCGAAGCTGCCTTATGGCCTCCAGAAAGGGAAGGCCCTCGATGTCCCCCACTGTCCCGCCGATCTCCACGATCACCAGGTCCACCCCTTCGGCCACACCCAGAATACATCCCTTGATCTCGTCGGTGATGTGGGGGATCACTTGCACGGTCCCGCCTAGATAATCCCCACGCCGCTCCTTTCTTATGACGTTGTAGTATATCTGGCCGGTAGTGTAGTTGTTTTTCTTGGACATCTGGGCACAGGTGTAACGCTCGTAATGGCCCAAGTCCAGGTCGGTCTCGGCCCCGTCCTCGGTCACGAAGACCTCGCCATGTTGAAAAGGGTTCATGGTACCAGGATCCACATTGATGTAAGGGTCCAACTTGAGCAGTGTGATCCGCAACCCCCTGCACTCCAGAAGCGCCCCTATGGATGCCGCAGCAAGCCCTTTCCCCAAAGAGGACAACACCCCCCCGGTGATGAAGATGAACTTTGTCTTCATGGAGCCTCCCCTATCGGCTCTTTCCCCTTCCGCCCGACTGCCCTTCCCCCCAGAATCCTGGCCTCGAACTCCCCTTCCATCAAGAGCCTTTCCACACGAGCCAGATCCTCTGGCACGTCCACACCGATGGTCGCGTGAGGTGTCTCCAGCACCACTATATTGTATCCCCAGTACAGGTATCGAAGCTGCTCCAACTGCTCGGCCTCCTCCCATGGGCATGGGGGGAGATGGGATATGGCCATGAGGCATCTTCTCCTGAAACCGTACAGACCCACATGGATCCAGGCATGTCCCCAGGAGCGAGCATCATCGCCGAGGGGGCCCCGCGGGAGGGAGGCGTCTCGGTAGTAAGGAATGGGGGCCCTGGAGAAGTACAGGGCTCGCTGCCGATGGTCCACAACCACCTTGACGCAATTGGGGTCCCAAGCCGCGCTGGCATCCCTCGAGGAGACCCGCAATGTGACGACATCCAACTCGGGGTGCTCCTCCAGGGCCTGGATCACCTGATCGATCTGAGCCGGCAGGATCAGCGGCTCATCCCCCTGCAAGTTCACCACAGGATCTCCTTCTATGCGTTGAGCGGCCTCCACCACGCGAGAGGTCCCGCTGGCATGTTGGGCTTCGGTCAGGATCACCTTCCCCCCGAATCCTGTGACGGCCTCCACGATCCTGAGATCGTCTGTAGCCACCCAAACCTGCCCGGCACGGCGCGACTCCACGGCCCGCTCGTAAACGTGCTGGATCATGGGCCTTCCGAGGAGAGGGGCGAGGGCTTTTCCTGGGAATCGCGCGGAGGCGTAACGGGCGGGGATGATGACCGTTGCCGGCATCCTATCTTCCAGGTTCAGGTTTTATCCATCATACCAAAAAGGCGCACCTTGTCAAGGCGGCAGAGGTGGTGATATCCGAACTCTATTGACTTATGCCGCGCCTTTTCCTATAATGATTTCCGATAAATGGCTCCATTTTCCCAGTGGAGAGAGGTGACGAGTTGCCCGCCAATCTCCCTCCCCAGTACTTCGACGCAGAGAAGCGCTATAGGCTCGCCAGGACTCCACAGGAGAAGATCGTGGCCCTGGAGGAGATGCTTCGAATCATGCCCAAGCACAAGGGCACCGAGAAGCTACAGGGGGAGCTGAGACGGAAGATATCCAAGCTGAGGACCGAGGGTTCCAGGCGCTCGGCAGGAGGCCGTAGGACCGACCTATATTATGTGGAAAAGGTCGGGGCCGGACAGATAGCCATGGTCGGACCGGCCAACTCCGGCAAATCCAGGCTCCTGGGTGCCCTGACCAACGCCAGGCCCGAGGTGGCCGAGTTCCCCTTCACCACTAGGCTGCCGCAATCCGGGGTGATGCGTTATGAGAACGTTCGCATCCAGCTGGTGGACCTGCCCCCTGTGCATCCGGAGCTTACCGAAGCGTGGGTATTCGCGGTATTGCGCAACGCCGATGCCCTCTGGGTAGTGGCAGATCTGAGCTCTGAGAACCTCCTTGAGGACGTGGAATCCGTGCTGGGGCAGTTGAGGGAGGCGGGTATTCAGATCCTGGGCAAGGAACCGGAGACTGAGGAGGAGGACCGGATCCCCAAGAAGGCCCTCATTGTGGGGAACAAGATCGACCGGCCAGGAGCCGAGGAGAACGCCGAAGTCCTACAGGGGTTGTACGGGGGGACGTTCCCGGTGGTAGGCGTCTCCGCCGAGTTCGGCACCTCTCTTCACGAGCTCCAGAGGACCACCTTCCAACTTCTGGAGATCATCCGGGCTTACACCAAGGCCCCTGGCAAGGAGCCGGACCTGCAGGACCCGGTGATCCTGCCTCTGGGGAGCACCGTCCTCGATTTCGCCGAGCAGATACACAAAGATTTCGCCCAGAAATTGAAGTTCGCCAGGATATGGGGGCCCAACAAGCATGGAGGCCAACGGGTCCAACGCGACTATCCCCTTACAGACGGCGATATCCTGGAACTGCACATCTAGCCACCCCATGGAGCCCTTGTCACTGGTGCGAAGACGTGATACAAGGGATGGGAATTTCGTGTGCGCCTTGTGGGTACCCTTGAGGATGAGCCGTGGTGCACCCGAGAGGGGCGCCCTGGCGAGGCAGGACGGATCTGCA
>CAZOXN010000095.1:0-7952 GCA_964583655.1 uncultured Desulfarculaceae bacterium
TCGGAGATGGCCTTCAAGATAGCGGCCTCCATGTGCTTCAAGAAGGGTGTCCTGGAGGCAAACCCCGTGCTCCTGGAGCCCATCATGAACATGGAGGTGACGGTGCCGGACGAGAACATGGGCGATATCATCGGCGACCTCAACAGCCGCAGAGGTCGCGTGATGGGCATGGAAGACCGTGGGAACGCCAAGGTCATCAAGGCCCAGGTCCCTTACTCCGAGGTCCTGATGTACGAGCCAGATCTCACCTCCATGACCAGCGGTCGGGGCTCCTTCTCCATGGAGTTCTCCCACTATGAAGAGGTCCCTTCGCACCTGGCCGATAAGATCATCCAGCAGGCCAAGACCCAGAAGGAGGAGGGGTGATCAACTCCCCGAGGGTGAAAGGTTGAAATGGAAGGGGATTCAGGAGAACTGAGGAAACTGGCGGAGGCGCAGCCCGTCACGGAGCAGGAAAAGGCCAACGTCTTTCTCCAGATCCAGCGGATGACGGTGGCCGAGAGGATCAGGCTCGCCATGCTGGGCAACAAGGAGGTCCGTGGCATCCTCATCCGCGATCCTGCCAGGGGGGTCCAGATCGCTGTGATGGGCAACCCAAGGCTGACCGATGGTGAGATAGAGCGGATAGCCTCTTCCAGGTCCGTGGACGACGAGGTGATCCGCCTCATATTGAACAACAGGGAGTGGATGAAGAGGTACGCCATAAAGCTCGCCCTGGTGAAGAACCCCAAGACTCCGGTGAAGGAATCCATGCGGTTGCTGTCCCATCTCATGGACAGGGACCTCAAGGAGGTGGCCCGCTCCAAGAACCTACCCAACGTGGTGGTGGTAGCGGCCAAGAAGCTCCTTTCGGAGAGAAAAGGATGAGCGGAGAAGGGCCGAAGGAGGGTGCGGGGAGGGTGGTGGCCGTTTGCACGAGCACCGAGAAGGGTGTCCCCAAGGAGAATGTGCGCCGTGCCTTGCTCCTGTCGGAATGGGGGTTGGAGGGGGATGCCCACGCCGGGAGGTGGCATCGCCAGGTGAGCCTGCTCGCCATGGAGAGCATAGAGAAGATGCGTCAGAGGGGGATGGAGTTGGGACCTGGTGATTTCGCGGAGAACATCACCACCGAGGGAATAGAGCTCGTGCGGCTCCCTGTGGGGACCCGTTTGAAGGCCGGCGATGAGGTGATCCTGGAGGTGACCCAGATAGGGAAGAAATGCCATACGGGCTGCGCCATATTCCAGAAGGTCGGCCAATGCATAATGCCCTTGGAGGGGATCTTCGCCAGGGTGGTCCAGGGCGGCATCGTCCGGGAGGGAGACCTCATAGCCGTGCAAGGCCCGCTGGGGAGGCCTTGAATCACAGAGACCCGTGCCCTGTTGTCAGTCTTTTGTCGTTGGTCACAACGGACAACAGGTCACTGACAACCGGCCCAACTGGTTGAGACTCGAGGCCCCGCGTGGGCGACATGATCGAGTCGTAAACCCCTGAGGGATGTAGGCTGGGACGAGTGAGACCCTTCACCTTTGCCATCCTCACAGTCAGCGACAGGGGCTCTCGCGGGGAACGCACTGACGAGAGCGCCCCGCAGATAGAGGCGCTCCTGGCCGGGGTTGGGGGGAGACAGGTGGACTACCGGTTGGTCCCAGACCAGGTACCCGCCATACAGTCCGCCCTGATGGAGTGGGCCGACCGCGGCCGCGTGGAGCTCATAGTCACCACAGGGGGGACCGGACTCCATCCTGCAGACGTGACCCCAGAGGCCACACGCCCCCTGCTCGACAGGGAGATCCCTGGCATGGCAGAGGCCATGAGACGGGCTGGGCTCCAGAAGACGCCCCACGCCATGCTCTCCAGGGGGCTCGCAGGCATAAGGGGGAGGTCCCTCATCGTCAATCTACCCGGGAGCCCCAAGGGGGCTTTGGAGGGGCTGGAGACCATCATCCCGGCCCTCCCCCATGCCCTGGACAAGGTCCAGGGCGACCCGTCCGATTGCTCGGAGCAGAGGACTGATCCAAAGACCCCATAAGGCCCTCCTCGCATTCCCCTGTTCCGCCGCCATGAACAACGGACAAACGACGACCCTCCATTGGCCGTTCCCATGGCTGCCGCGTCTTCACAGCGGGGACATTCACTTCACATCTGCCGACAGGCCAACATACTAGAGCCCCTCCCCATCGGCCCGGGCCATTTGGACCCATCTCTCCATGGTCTGGACCATGTGACGGCTGTGGGTGCCTGGCCAAAAGACCCTCCCGCAGGAGGGGCAGCGGCGAAACCTCGTCTGCGTGTAGGCCACGTGCTCCGGGACCCAGGGTCTTGCCTCCTCCTTGCCCAGACACACCAAAGGGATGTTGCACCGGAGGCATCGACCGAGCCAAAGGGAGGGATCGGCTGAACCCGAGATGGATCGCAGGACCTGCACCACCTGTTGGCCCGGGTCGTCATGTAGGATCTTTATGAGCAGGATCTTGAACCGAGCCCATTTGGAGTCATATCTCTTGGTGAGGAGACACCTCCCCTCAGCAACGGCCTTCTCCGGGAGGCGCTGCCACGGCCCGCCAGGGGGATAAGAGGCGTCGAAGCCGAGCATCCTGAGGTTGCGGGCCAAGGCCCCCAGCATCTGGTCCACGAGGAATCGGACGGTGTAGCCCCTTCCCTCACTCCCCCCCCCGGGCATGGGAGGAAACCTCCTCTGTGGAGCCCATGGTGTCCCACCTGAGGCATTGCGGGCACTTCCAGAGGAGCTGCGTGCTTCGGTATCCACACATGCGGCACTGGAAAAGCCTGTCCACCACGGTGAGCGACTCCAGGAGTGTCTCGTACTCCCTCAAGGCCCCTTCCTTGTCACCCTGGGCGAGCAGTACCTGGATCAGCTCCTGCCTGGCCTCCTTGGAGCCAGGAGACTCGTCCAGTATGTTCCTCAACATCCCGGCGGCCTCCTCCAGCTCCCCCTTCTTCCTGAGGTGCTTGGCCAGGAATATCCTGGTGAACAGGTCTGCATCTCCATCCATGCCCCTCTTCCGAAGGAACTCCTCCAAGGCGCTGAGATGTCCCATCCTGAAGAAGGCATGCTCCAGCCGGTCGTAAGCGAGAAACGTCATGGAGGGGGCGACCTCCATGACCCTCTTCCACATCTCCACAGCCTTGGAGTCCTCCCCCTCTGCTGCCAGGAGGTCGCCGAAATGGAGGTACGCATCCACACAATGGGGATGGATGGATATGGCCTTCTTGAAGGAGGCCCTGGCGCCCTTTCGGTCGCCTTGGGCGATCTGAGACTTCCCCAACTCCGTCACGAGGTGCGCCAGCACATGGCGGTCCTCCGACTTCCTTAGTTTGGAGATCTTCTCCTGCACCTTGAAGGCGGACTCCCAGTCCTTGGTCTCCTCGTAGAGTTCTTCCAACTGGACATACGCCTGGAGCATCTTGGGGTCTCGAGAAACGACATCCTGAAAGGTGGCGATGGCCCTATCCAGGAGACCCGCCTTCTTGTAGTCCAGGCCGAGGTCGTAGAGGGCCTGGATCAACACCTTGGGGTCCACTTGGGGCCTGAAGATGATCCCCTGATGGATCCTGATGGCCCTGGACACGTCCCCTTTGGACCGGAAAAGGCTCCCCAGCGCCAAATAGGTCTCCACCGTTTCCGAGTTGATCTGGACGGCACGTATGAACTCCTCTATGGCCCGGTCAGGGGCATCCGAGAGGATGTAGTTCACCCCCTTGATGTAGGCCAGCCCCTCCTTGCCCATCCTCAATGCCTTGGAGTCCCTCCGGCCTGGGGCCCAAAGGCCGGCCCTCCCAAGGCCGTATCCCACGGCAAGCCCGAAGATGGCGACCAGGATCTCACCGAACATCCATGGCCTTCCTTGAAGACTTCCCAATCCCGCGACTCCGGACCATCAACGGGATCCGGCTCGGTCGACTGGGTGCCACCGAGGGACCGGTTTACGCACCCGGGCGAGGACTTTCGCTCACCTCCGTGCCTGGACAAGGCCAGGCAGGTCAGTGGCCCCCTTGCCTCTCCGGCAGCGGTTGCCCTGTCCCACTCTCCTGTGCCTCGAGCACAGGCAGATTCCTGAGCGAGTTCAACTCCTTTTCCCGCTCCTGCAAGAGCCGAGTCACCTGCCTGTTCTGGGACCTCAGGCGCAAGCGGTGGACCCAACCCCAGAGCCCGCTGATCAGTAGCCCGGCACAGAAGACCATCAGCAAGACGCTGTAGAGCGGCACTGGTCCCGTCGAGAAGTCCTTCACGAAAAGGTCCATCTGGAAGGAGACCGGTGACGAGAGGACCCCCCCGTTCTGGATCACGAATATCAGCAGGAGGATCACCACGACGAATAGGATGATGCTCCTCAGGAGATTCATGCTCAAGACCCCGTTCCTAGACGGTCGAACACATCGCGGAGCTTGGCGTAAGTGACCAGGAGATGCTCCGAGATGACCCTGGCATCCGCGAGCACCGGCATGAAGTTGTGGTCTCCGTTCCACCTGGGGACGATGTGCACATGGAGGTGATCGGCGTATCCGGCCCCGGCCACCTTGCCAAGATTGATACCCACGTTGAACCCCTCCGGGGACAGGGAATCCTTCAACACCCGGATGGTGTCGCGAGTGGCCACCACGAGCTCCCTGGTCTCTTCTTCCGAGAGCCCATCGAGATCGTTCACATGACGGTAAGGGGAGACCAGGACGTGACCGTTGGCGTACGGATACCGATTCATCATCACGTAGACACCCTCCCCACGCCACAACACGAGGGTCTCGGCGCTCGTCGCCCATCCCGTGGCCTCACAGAAGATGCAGCCGGAGCCACGGACCTGCTGGACATATCCGGCTCGCCACGGGGCCCACAGTATCTTGGGCCTCTCCTCCCTTGCCCTCCTCATGCGCCACGCACCTTCAAGGGGAGGACCCGTCCCGAGACCCCTTCCCCTATCTCCAGTATCCCCACTGTGGCCCCGGAAGGGGATCCCCATCCACAGGCCGTCCCAGGGTTGAAGAGCCACACATCCCCCAAACGACCCCAGTGGGGCCTGTGACTGTGTCCGAAGACCACCCCATCCACGCCCTGGAAGGCCCCTGCCACCCTCTTTTCCAGACCTTGGGCAGCCCCCCACCCGTGGATCACGCCTATGGTCATGCCACCCATGTGCACCGTACGAGTGAGGGGAAGGCTCCTTTGGATCTCCTCGGTATCCATGTTTCCGGCCACACCCATCACGTCCCAGCCCTCTGCCCGGAGCCCTTCCAGGACGCCCAACGCCACGTAATCGCCGCAGTGGATCACCTTCTCCACACCCTCGAACAGGACCCTCAGCGCCCCCAGGAAATCCTCGGAAGGGGCCCTCATGTGCGTATCGGAGATGACCCCGATCCTCAAGCGGCGCACCTCCAGGTCGGCCTACTGTTAGCACAGGAAGTAGTCCAAATCAAGACCGCAGACCAAACGAACCGACTGGCCACAAGCCGTCAACCAGTGAAGAGATCTAAGTGACCGCGGGGTGGTGGCGTTTCTCGGAGTGGCTTGGCGAAGAGAAATGCCACCACCATCCGCAACCGAGTTCCAGCCACCGGCCCCCCGGGGCAAAAGGGATCTTTGCCCGTCCATCCACTGCCCTCACAGGGGGACCAGTTCCACCTCGCCCTTTGCGGCCATGGTCCCTCCCAGTATCACTAGACTGCCTGTCACGCCTGGGATCCCAAGGGCCCAGCTCACCGCAGTCTCCATCTCCCATTCCCCCCTGATCCGATTGCACAGGGCGGTGGCCACCGCATCGGCCAGGGCCGCATCACACGCCATTACGCACGCGGCATCTGCTGCCCCATAGCTCCAGGAGTGCCCTACAGAGGCCGAGGACGTGGCGATGCCGAGTGGCATTCGATCTGCCCGTACACGGATGGCGATCCGTTCGCTCAAAGGAGACCTGCCCGCTAACACCCCCACCACCAGTGGCCTCTCGGCCTGGACATAGAGGTCCCCACCGTTTTCCACCACCACCTCGTGGCAGACCCTCGCCAGATTGGCGCCCACGTAATGCGCCACTGCCCCTGCCACGGCAGCCATGGGTCCGACCCCGGCAGCCATCGCGGCTTCCAGCATGCCCTTGACCACAGGGGGGGCCAGCGGATCCGCGGGCAGAGGGGTATGGGAGTTCAGGAACTGTGGCCACATCTCCCCGTATCTCTCCACCTGGATCCTCGCCTCCAAGAGGAGCCTCTCGGCCTCCACCCTGACGTCCGCGGGGGCCTGGACCATGAGGTCGCTTTGGCGATAACGCACCGTGAAGGATCTCCACCCTTGAGGGGAGACCACCGCGGCCCTGTACTTCCTCTGCCGAGCCTCCCCCTTTCCTGCGCCCCTTCCAGTCAATCCTCACTCCCTTTCTATCCCCTTTAAGACACTTCATCATATCAGCCTCCCCCTGTCAAACACCTCAGCCCCTTGCAGGTCCTCCAGAGGCGGGCCGGCGAAACCAATGGGACGGGCAGATAGCGGAGGGATACGGGTCTCCTTCCAACATTGACGGCACCCCTCAAGCGATCCTCCTTGACAGCCCCTCCGTAGGCACTGTAAATTCGGGGACAGAGCATGGACCTTCTCTGACCCTTTCATGAGACCGGCTGTCTCCTTTGCCTTCATCAGGGTAGGAGAGAAGAGAGAGACCTGGGAGGTGAGCAATGCCCTGGGACCAGGGACCCGACAGCAGACGCAATCCTTGGGCGAACAGGGGGCCTGATGCTGAGGAGATATTGAGGAGGATGGGCGAGGGCCTTCGCGGCAGGGGTCTGGGGCCCATTTGGATATTTGCCATCCTCGCCCTTCTTTGGCTCCTGACGACTTGCTTCTTCAAGGTGGACGTGGAGGAGGTGGGTGTCATACAGAGATTCGGGGCGTACGCGAGGACAGTGGATCCAGGACTCCATGTCAAGCTCCCCTCCGGGATCGAGAAGGTGACCAAGGTCCCTGTGAGGAAGGTCCTCACCGAGGAGTTCGGCCTCAGGACATTGCGTCCGGGGATAAAGACGGAGTACGCCTCGAGCAAGGAGTACGAGAGGGAGTCCCTGATGCTCACCGGCGACCTGAATGTGGCCATCGTGCCTTGGATCGTTCAGTACCGCATCCAGGATCCGTACAGGTACCTCTTCAGGGTGAGAAACGTGCGCGACACCCTTCGAGACCTCTCCCAGGCCATCGTGAGCCAGGTGGTGGGGGACCGCAATATAAACGAGGTGCTCAATCGTAGGGAGGCCATCGCGAGCGAGGCCAAGGTGCAGCTCCAGAAGGCCCTGGACGAGGCGGACACAGGGTTGCGGCTGGTCAATCTGGAATTGAAGACCACCAACGTGCCGGAGCCGGTTCAGCCCGCCTTCAACGATGTCAACAAGGCCACCCAGGACAAGGAGAAGATGACCCAGGCGGCCGAGGAGCAGTACAACCGCGAGATACCGGCTGCCGAGGGCGAGGCGCAGAAGGTCGTGCAGGAGGCAATGGGCTATCGGATAGACAGGGTCAACCGGGCCAAGGGCGATTCTGCCCGTTTCCTTTCCCTGTGGGAGGAATACAGGCGGGCCCCGGAGGTCACCAGGAGGCGCCTCTATCTGGAGACCATGACCGAAGTGCTACCCAGGGTGGGAAGGAAGTACGTGCTGGATCAGGATCAGAGGGGGATACTCCCGCTCCTGGAATTGGGGGGGAAAGGAGGCGCCCCATGAGAAAGGGAAGCAATCTGCTCTTGCTCGCTGCCCTGGTCTTGCTGGTGATCCTCCTGGGGGGCGGCACATACGTGGTGGACGAGAGGGAACAGGTGATCATCACCCAGTTCGGCAGGCCGGTGGGGGGCGCAGTGACCGAGGCCGGGCTCCATCTCAAGATCCCACTCATCCAGAAGGTGAACCGTTTCCCCAAGCTCCTGATGGAATGGGACGGTGACCCTGGGCAGATCCCCACCCTGGACAAGACCTTCATCTGG
>CAZOXN010000096.1:0-7926 GCA_964583655.1 uncultured Desulfarculaceae bacterium
GGTCCGAACTGCATGAGTCCCGGCCAAGGCCGCGTCGAGCCGTGACAGGATGTACGGGCCGATCCCGTCATCCCCCCTTTGGGGGTTGCCGAAGCCGATGACGCAAACTGTGGGGCCCGTGGCCCTCTCAGTCCCTTCGCAGCTCATAGAGGAGCCCTCCACTGACATCTCTCACCTGGAGGAGAAGTGGCATCTGTCCCACAGCGTGGGTGGAGCAGGAGAGGCAGGGGTCGTAGCATCGGATGGCCCCCTCGACCCTGTTGAGGATGCCCTCGGTCACCTTTCCCCCCTTTATGTGCCGCATCGCCACATCCTTGACGGCGAGGTTCATGGCGATGTTGTTGTGGCCCGTGGCCACGATGAGGTTCACCTTCTCCATCACCCCATGGCCATCCACCCAGTAATGGTGGATCAGGGTACCCCTGGGGGCCTCTATGACCCCCACCCCTTCGCCATTGGCTGGGGATGCCGTGACCCTGACATCGGTGTCGCATACGCGATCGTCCTGGAGTATCTCCTCGGCCCTCTCCAGGGCATAGAGCAGCTCCAGGAGCCTGGCCCAGTGATACAGGAGCGAGCTCTCGATGATCCCGTTCTCGGCTAGGCCGCGGAACTCCCTCAGTTCCTCGTTGGCCTTGGGTGTCGCGAAACCGTCAGAGACATTGACGCGCCCGAGGGGGCCCACGCGGTAGCAACCATCCGGATATCCCCTGGACCTCAGGAAGGGGAACTTCAGGTAAGACCAGGGCTCCACCTTTTCGCCGATGAACTCCAGATAGGCCGAGGGATGGAACTGGGCGAGGATCCCCCCTTGGCTGTCCTTGACCCTGAGCCTACCATCATAGAGGGTCAGGTTGCCCCCCTTGTCCACGAGCCCGGCGTAGCAGGAAGGGAAGGCCCCGAAGCCCATGGCCTCTTCCTTATGGCCGCGGAACCACTTCTTGAACATGCCAAGGGCGAGTTGACAAGCGGAATATGCCTCGGCAAAACCACCGAGGAGACGATCCCTGTCTTGCTGGGAAAGGGCGTTGCTCACCCCTCCGGGGATGGCGAATACCGGGTGGATCTTCTTTCCTCCGAGGGCGCTTATGATCTCCTGGCCGAACTTGCGCAGCCGGATCCCCTTGAGGGCCGCCTCCGGGAACGACCCGATGACCCCCACCACGTTTCTCACCGCAGGGTCTGCGTCCCAGCCCAGGAGGAGGTCGGGGCTTGCCAAGTGGAAGAAGTGGAGGGCGTGGGACTGGATGTACTGGCCCATGTGCAGGAGTTCCCTGAGGAGCCAGGCGGTCCTCGGGATGGTCACCCCCAGGATGGCATCGCATGCCTTGGCAGATGCCAGCTGGTGGCTCACCGGGCATATACCGCATATCCTCTGGGTGATGATGGGCATCTCCTCCAAAGGCCTGCCCTGGCAGAACCTTTCGTACCCCCTGAATTGCGTGACATGAAAACGGGCGTCCGCCACCTCCCCCTGGGCGTCCAGTTGTATCGTGACCTTGCCATGTCCCTCGAGGCGACTGACGGGGTTGATAGTGATCTTCTGTACCGCAGGCATAGGGGACCTCCTCAATCGAAGTGCATCATGGTGGCCGGCAACACCGGCACCCCTCCCTGGAGGATCTGTTGGAGGGCATAGGCGATCCCTTCTGGAGAGGGGGGGCAGCCTGGTACGTAGACATCCACGGGGACCACCTCATTGACGGGGAGGACCTTCTCCAGGAGGGGAGGGAGCTCCTCATCCTCAGGGATCACCCCGTCCACGGTGCTCGCTGTCTCGCAATATCCGTATCTGAGCACCTCCTCCTTGGGGATCCAGTTGCGCATGGTGTTGATGCCGCCGAATACCGCGCAGTCCCCCCAGGCCACCAGCACCTTGCAGCTCCGGCGGAGCTTGTGGGCGATCTCCTCCTGTTCGGCGTTGCCGATACCTCCCTCGATGATCCCCACGGCCAACTCCGGGAACTCGTAGTCCTTGAAGTCGGTTATGGGTGACACCGTGAGATCTACTGCCTTTAGGACCTCCAAGAGGGACTCGTCCAGGTCCAGGAAAGACATGTGACATCCCGCGCACCCCTCGAGCCAAACTGTCGCGACCTTGGGTCTCGCCATTCCTCAGCCTCCGTTTCTCCTCCTCGTATCCGCCTAGATGGCCAGGTTCATCTCCTCCAGGGCCCGTCTCCTCAGCTCCTCCGGGCCATCGTAATCGAGTTGAAGCCGAGCCCTGCGGGCAAGCCCGAAGAGGCTCTCCCAAGAACTCCGGACACCCTCTGGCGGTCTCAGGACCGCCTGGACAAGTCTTGCCTCCCTCCCCTCTAGGGAGGTGTAGATCCCTTGCTCCTCGAGCCAGGAAGGCTTGGGGATCAGGACGTGGGCACGGTCAGCGAGCCCCTCCGGGATACTAGGGGTGATCACGGCCAGGAACTCCGTTCCCTTCAGACGCTTGAGGAGGCCAGGGTCCGATGCCTCCTCTCCGTTCAAGAGGATCAACCCTGCGGACCAGGGAGCTTTTTCGACCTTGCCGTTGGGCAGGATCCCCAACTTCATGGCCGCAGCCAGGTTTCCCGCGGGTTTGAGGACGATCATCCTCAAGGTGTTCTCCGGGAGGAGGCCCTTGAGCAGGGCCAGATAGGCGAGCAGCACCAGGGCCTCTGGCTCCTCGATGCCCGTGAGGGCGTCCCCAGCAACGACCATGGGAGACTTGGCCTCGAGCCAAAGGCGCGCAATTTCCCTGAAGGCCTCGATACCCTGTCCGTCCAACCCAGACTTCTTCAGCATCTCGGGCAGCTCGACATCGCCCATCCGCTGCTCGATCTTCTTCCAGTGGGGGCCGCGCACCGGCCCCGGGGCGGCTGCCATCACCTCTGCCAGCACGGCCTTCATTAGGAGGGCCTCCCGGCCCTTCTTCATGGGGAGGTAGAGCGTGCTCCATGGACTCATCACGTCGGTAGGGCCTACGGTGACGATCCTGGTCCCCTTCTCCATCAATCCCCTTCGCGCCATGGAGAAGAGGATGGGCTGGGTGTCAAGGCTCCTCGCCCCAACGATCACGATGAGGTCGGCCTCGTCGATACGTTTCCACGGGGCCTCTCTCAGGGCAAGGAAGGCCCTTTTCAACTCGCTCCACGCGCGGGTCATGGTCCCCGTATGATTCCCCCCGAGGCTATCCAGGTAACCAGCATCGAAGCCCTTTTTCATGAGATCTCTGAAGAGGAGCATCTCCTCGCTGGAGCATCGGCCTGAGACCAGGCCGAAGATCCTTTCCCCTCCCCTTTCCTGCTTGATCGAGGATAGCCGCTCCGACACCAGCTCCAGTGTCATATCCCATCCAGCCTTGATCCACTTGCCGTCCCATCCCCGGACCATAGGGGTGGTGAGGCGCTCACCGCCGCTCTTCAGGGGTTCGAAGCGGCCTCTTCGGCAGAGCTGGCCCCGGTCCGGGCGTTCCCTATCCAGGACCCCATCTATCTTGACCAGGCTGTTGTCCCGTACCGAGACCACCGTCGGGCACAACAGGCCGCACTGGGGGCAGAATGACTCCCTCGTCTCCAGTGCCTTGTCCTTGCCCTTGACGGCGTAGTGGGTGCGATAACGGCTGAAGATGGCCCCAGTGGGGCAGACCTGCATGCACACCCCCGAGGCATCGCAGGAGGAGTTCTCGGTCAACTCGTTGAGATCCTTGCATACAAGGGACCTCGCTCCCCTTCCCTGGTAGTTCAGGACGTAGTTGCCGGCCAGCTCCCGGCACGCCCTTACACACCTGCCGCAAAGGATGCATCTGTTGTGGTCCAGGGCCATGTACTCGTTGGTCGCATCCACGGGGAAGCGATTGAAGGAAGGGGTCACGGTCAGGTGGTCCATCTGGTACTCATAGGCCAGGTTCTGGAGCTCGCAATCCCCGCTCTGGGCGCAGAACATGCAGTAATGGTTCCGCTCCGCGAAGAGGAACTCGAGGATGGTGCGGCGCGCCTCGATGATCCTCGGGTTGGAGGTCACTACCTGCATACCCTCCCGCACGGGCATGACACAGCTCGCCACGAGCCTCGGGGCACCATCCACCTCCACCACGCACATCCTGCATCCTCCCCAGCTCGAAAGGGCCGGGTGATGACACAGGGTTGGGATACGGATGTCGTGGGCCTTGGCCGCCTCCAGGATGGTCGTGCCTTCATCGACCACGACCTCTTTCCCATCGATGGTGAGCTTGATCTTGGCTTTTTCTTCCATTGGATCTCCTCTGGCCGTGAGTCTTCCAAGCCCCTGAAGGTCTTCGTTATGCTCTCAGCCTTCCTTGTAATCGCACCTGAGGCACCTGGTGGCCTCCTCGGCAGCGATATCATGGGCGAAGCCTAGTTCCACCTCCCGGAAGTCCCGTATCCTTTCCTTTGCGGACACCTCCGGCATGCGGGCCCTGGCCTTGGGCTGCACCTCCTCGTCGATGAGCAAAGGAACATCGATCTCTTCCTCGGGCGGCGGGACATAGGGCGGCTCTCCGTTTCGCGCCCTTATGGCATCGTCCATCTCCTGAGCTGCCCGCTTGCCAGCAGCGACGGCCCCTATCACCGTGTCCGGGCCGGTGACGGCGTCCCCACCTGCGAAGACCATGGCCTCGCTGGCCCGACTCTTGCTGCACGCGAGGACCTGGATTAGGCCACCTTTGGAGACTCTCACCTCGCCCAGCCCGGACAAGAAACCCGTATCCGGTGTCTGACTGATGGCCACCAGTGCCTGCTCCACCTCCACTGAACACTCCTCCCCGGGTATGGGCACTGGCCTTCGCCTCCCGGTGGCGTCGAACTCCCCGAGGGTCATACGCTGACAGACCACCTGTCGCAGCCGGCCGTTGTCACCCTCGAACCGGATCGGGGCCACCAAATACTCTATCTTCACCCCCTCCTCTTCGGCGGCCTTTATCTCCTCCTCCTGGGCGGGCATGTCAGGCCTGAGCCTCCGGTACAGGATGGTCACCTCCTCGGCCCCGAGCCGCTTGGCAGTGCGGGCAGCATCCACCGCCGAGTTGCCACCCCCTATGACCGCTACCCGCCTCCCCAAGCGAGGCCTCCCGCCCAGGTTCACCTCCCGAAGGAACTCCACCGCCCCTGAGACACCTTCCAGTTCCTCACCCTCGACCCCGAGCCGCATGCTCTTGTGCGCCCCTATGGCCAGGTAGATGGCATCGAAGTCCCTCTTGAGATCTTCCCAGGAGATCTCCCTCCCCACTTGTGTATTGCACCGAAGCTCTACCCCCAGGGCCAAGATCGCATCTATCTCCGCCTTGAGGACGTCCCTGGGGAGCCTGTACTCGGGGATTCCCCACCAGAGCATCCCCCCTGCCTCCGGGAGTGCCTCGAAGACCGTCACCCCGTAGCCCCTAAAGGCCAACTCCCTGGCAGCACTCAGCCCAGAGGGACCACCACCGACTATGGCGATCCTCTCCCTGCGGGTTACAGGGACTCTCTCCACCGATGGCCTCTTGGCGTGGTCGGTTATGTAGCGCTTGAGGTACTTGATGTTGACCGGCTCGTCGAGCATGGAACGCCTGCATTTCATCTCGCACTTGTGATCGCACACACGGCCGCATACACTTGGAAAGGGGTTGGTCTTGAGTAGGACCTTGTAGGCATCGTCCAGACGGCCAGCCCTCACCAGGGCGACGTAACTGGGGATGTCCATCTCCACCGGGCAGGTGTGGATGCACGGGGCCTTGAACATGGCGGAGCAGACAGCGGCCGGGCACCTCTTCTCCTTGATATGGGCCTCGTATTCGTGACGGAAATAGCGCAAGGTGGAGAGCACCGGGTTAGGGGCGGTCTGACCCAGACCACAGAGGGCCGTGTTCTGGATGATGGCGGCCCACCGCTCCAGGGTCTCGATGTCCCCTTCCTTTCCCTTGCCCTGGCATATCCTGGTGAGGATCTCCAGCATCTTCTGTGTGCCCACCCGGCACGGAGTGCACTTGCCGCACGATTCATCCTGACAGAACTCCATGAAGAACCGCGCCACATCCACCATGCACTTGTCCTCGTCCATCACGATCATCCCGCCCGATCCCATGATGGCACCGAGCTGGGTTATGGACTCGTAATCCACGGGGGCATTCAGGTGCTGTGCCGGGATGCACCCCCCCGAAGGCCCGCCCAGCTGGGCGGCCTTGAACTTCTTCCCCTTTGCGATACCCCCCACTATGTCGTGGATGATGGTCCCCAAGGACATGCCCATGGGGGCCTCAACGAGCCCCACGTTGTTGATATCACCGGTCAGGGCGAATATCTTGGTCCCCTTGCTTCGCAGGGTCCCGATATCGGCGTACCACTTGCCGCCGTTGAGGATGATCTGGGGGATGCTGGCGAGTGTCTCCACGTTGTTCAGGACCGTCGGCTTCTTCCAGAGGCCCTGGATGGCAGGGAAGGGGGGCCTGGGCCTGGGCATCCCCCTCTTCCCCTCGATGGACGTCATGAGCGCTGTTTCCTCTCCGCAGACAAAGGCCCCAGCCCCTCGATAGATCTCGAGATCGAAGTCGTACCCAGAGCCCAGGATATCCTTTCCCAGGAGGCCGTACCCCCTGGCCTGAACTATGGCGATGTTGAGCCTCTTGACGGCCAAGGGGTACTCTGCGCGGCAATATATGTAGCCCTGGTGGGCCCCTATGGCCTTGGCCGCGATGATCATGCCCTCGAGGACAGAATGGGGATCCGCCTCAAGCACGCTGCGGTCCATGAAGGCCCCGGGATCCCCCTCGTCGGCGTTGCAAAGGACGTACTTCACTTCCCCTTTGGACTTGGCGGCGAACTCCCACTTCATCCCTGTGGGGAACCCTGCTCCCCCTCTCCCCCTGAGGCCCGACTCCTTCACCTCCTTGACGATCTGCTCTGGGGTCATGGCAAAGAGGGCCTTGCATGCCGCCTGGTAGCCCTGCCTGCCGATGTAATCCTCTATCTTCTCTGCCGCGATGAGCCCCCTGTTGCGAAGGACGCGGGTGACCTGAAGGGAGAAGAAGGGGATGTCCCTCATCCGTGGGATGGGGTTGCCCGTGGCGGGGTCATGATACATCAGCCTCTGGACCGGGAATCCCTTGAGGACATGCTCCTCTATGATCTCCGAGGCGTCCTCCGGCTTTAGGTACTGGTAGAATATCCCCCCGGGATACACGGACATCACCGGTCCCTGCGCGCAGAATCCGTTGCACCCTGTCTCCACCACCGTGGCCTTGTCCTGGATCCCCCTCTTTTGGATCTCCTCTCTCAGGCGTGCCATCACCTCCAGGCTCTTGGTGGCATGGCACCCGGTGCCGCCGCAGACGAGGAGATGAAACGGGTAGACGGGCTTGCCGGGGATGAACTCATCTTGGAGGCGCACGGCCAAGAGCGGGGCAATCTCCTCGGAAAGCCTTGCCAACGTCTCGGGATTCAGTCTGTTCGTCATCCTTTTTTCTCCCCTTATGGCGATCGCGTCATCGTCCAGTTGTTTTAGCTCCGCTGTCCCAGGGCACCCTCCATGACGGGTTCCATTCACTCGTAGTCCTGAATGATAGTCCCGACCTTGGACGGCTTGACCTGAGGGAATGTGTCGCTGTCGATGACCATTGCCGGCGCGAGCCCACAGGCGCCCAGACAACGGACCGTCTCCAGGGAGAAGCGCCGGTCATCGGTGGTCTCCCCAGGGCCCACCTTGAGGCATTGGCACAACTCCTGGAGGTTCCTCTGCCCCCCCCTGACATAACAGGCTGTCCCGAGGCAGACCCTGATGGTATGCCTCCCCCTCGGGACCATGGTGAAGAAGGAATAGAAGGTCACCACCCCATAGACCTCGCTGAGTGGGATCCCCAGGCCCAAGGCCACCCTCCGCTGTATGGACTTGGGGAGGTACCCGAGGATCTCTTGGATGTCCTCCAGGACCGGGATGAGGGAACCCGGATTATCCCTGTAC
>CAZOXN010000097.1:0-7894 GCA_964583655.1 uncultured Desulfarculaceae bacterium
GAACAGGCTCCTGGGGCGTGTCGGGCGTTGGTCTGAAAGGTTCTACCCTCTGCGGTCTTGCGGCGCCAGGAATGAAGATTTTTTGTCCTACCTTTATCTGGGTGACATCGTGAATGTTGTTGATCTCGGCAACTTGTTGAAGATCGACCCCATACGACTTGCAGATACGCCACAAGGTCTCTCCTTTTCCCACCACATGGTAGATCCCCAACGCCTTCTCTTCGGTCGGAGCTAAGGGTTGAGACGGCGCTCTCCTAGGGGGAACAGGCAATTGCCTCTTTGCCTCGCATCCCCAAAGCGTAAAAAACAGGAGCCCCACGGCCAACCATGCGTCAGCCTTCCTCATATCATCCCATCCCGCCCCACCGTCCCCTCTCACCTCCGGCTTACCGCTTCCAACACCAGCCTCACTGCGTCCAGGGGATCCTGTGCAACGATCACGGGCAAGTCCATTCCCCAGCTTCCTAGGCTGACAACAGGTATCCCTGTCTTGAGGGCGATGGCGATCTCGGACAGGGTCCCGTACCCGCCGCCGATGGCGATTAGGCCGTCACATGAACGGACAAGGATCACGTTCCTCGCATGCCCCATGTCGGTTGCGACCGCGACATGAACAAAGGCATTAGCCTCACTGCGATGGGGTCCCGGGAGAATCCCCACAGCAATACCACCCCCTGAGGCAACCCCTCTGGCAGCCGCCTCCATGACCCCACCCAGTCCCCCGCAAAGCACCACTATCCCTCGGCGGGCAAGTTCTCTCCCTACTGCCTCAGCCCAGTCGCATTCCCTGGGGAGTGCATCGGCCGCCCCTATGACACCGATCTGTAACACGGAATCCCTCCCATCGCCCTACCCTTCCTCGTTACCGATCCCTGCGACAGACCCACTAATCCCTCCATCCGTACATCCCGACCAGGTCCACGAAGCGGCAACCGCCCAGGTCCTCTTGGGTGTACTCCCCTCCGATCTTGGTTATCTTCCAGAGCTCTTGAGAGTATCGATCGCCTACCGGTATCACCAAGCGTCCACCGTCAGCCATCTGAGCCTTCAAGGGCTGGGGAACATCCGGGGAACCTGCCGTGACCAGGATCGCTTCGTAGGGGCTATGCTCCTCCCACCCCCGTGTGCCATCGCCTATCCTTATGGAAACGTTGTAGATGTGGAGGCGATCGAGGACCTTTCTGGCCTTGACCGCTAGGCTCCGGATCCTCTCCACGGAATAGACCCATTGGGCCAAGGTAGCCAGTATCGCGGTTTGGTATCCGGAACCTGTCCCTATCTCAAGGACTCGATCCGTTGGCCTGAGGGCCAAGGCCTCGGTCATCAAGGCCACCATGTACGGTTGAGAGATCGTCTGCTTCTCCCCGATTGGCAAGGGGTAATCATTGTACGCCTGGTCCCACATGGCCTCTTCGACGAAGAGATGACGAGGTATCTTCCGCATGACCTCCAGCAAACGTTCGTCCAAGATGCCACGGGCGGCGATCTGAGTCTCTACCATCTTTCGTCTGGCAATTTCGAAATCCATCACGGACATCGCCTGGCCAAGAGAGAATCGAGGGCGCGAAAGGAGGTCATAGCCCAGAATCTCCAACCACCCTGGATCCCTCCCTTCACGCTGGCCTCGGAGCCCGGAGTGAGCAATTGCTGGTTGCCCCCTTGAACACTCAAGTCCCCTCGGGCCGATGTCAGCCCCCGCCGATCCCCTCCGGACAGGAAGGTGCAGGCAAGATCGGCCCTCTTCACCGGCCGAATCATGGCAGGGAGTCGCAACATCAGAGGGCGAGTCGCAAGGGATCTCGGGATACCCAGGGGACTACTGTCGCTCGCAGCGAGCTGAGTCGCACCCTGAATCCGCTTTGATGAGAATGCCATGATCGCCAACAGCTCAGATTGGCCATCCTCTAAGGCGCTCTATGGCCTCGTAATCAGTCAGGTCCAGCTTGAGGGGGGTAATCGATATCCAGCCCCCTAGGACTGCCTCTATGTCGGAATCCACCAGCTCTTCGAACCCAGGTTCTTCTCCACCGATCCAGTAGTACTTCTCCCCCCTGGGGTCAGTCTTTTCTACCACCGCCCCGTTATATACACGTTTCCCCTGTCTGGTAATTCGCACACCTCGGATCTGATCGTCCCTGATGTTCGGCACATTGACATTCAGGAGCATGGGCCCCTTAGGTGACGTCTCAACAATCCTCTCCGCTAATCTCCTGGCAAAACGGGCCGCCACATCGAAACGGAAATCGCTCCGCGAGGCCAACGATATCGCAAAGGATGGGATCCCGAGGCGAGCCCCTTCCATGGCGGCCGAGACGGTGCCCGAATAAACGATGTCATCTCCAAGATTCCCACCTTTGTTGATACCTGAGATCACCAGATCAGGGACGTGCCCCCTGAAGACCCTGTTCACACCTAGGAGGATGCAATCTGTCGGGGTCCCATCCACTGCGTAGAACCCTGCATCGGTCTGGCGAAGTCTCAGCGGGCGATGCATGGTCAGGGAATGACTTACGGCACTCTGCTCCCGGTCAGGGGCCACGGCCACGACTTCCCCAAGGCAGCTAAGGGAATTCACCAGGGCCCGAAGACCTTCGGAGTGGATCCCGTCATCGTTGGAGACGAGGATGCGGCTCATAGCAGCGACTTGCTCCCAAGGGGCACGCACCCCGTGTCCCTTATAGCAAAGGGAGGGCCGCAGTTCAACAGGGAGGGATCGATCGACCTGACTCGTGTCATGAGGCCAGGACTGAACCTCACCGGGATTGCTCCGGACTTGTGCCCTTCTTGACCGTAATACCTCCCATCCTCGGGCCCATGTTCATCTCTCGCACCTTAAAGAATTGTTTTTGATCCAGCAAATCACGGATCTCCAGCAACAGCCTTGTCCTGGCCTTTTCCAATTCCCTCCTTGCCTCCTGGAGTTCCTCGGCCGCTTCCATCGCCCTGCCGATCTGGAAGTCAGCCTTCTCCAACTCCCTGTCCAAGGCCACCCCTTTTTTCTCCACCGCGCTGCGGAGATCGATCATCGCCTCGCGTTTGGACTGGACCAATTCCCTGATCTTGGCGGTCTGCTCCTCGGTCAGCCCCACCGCCTTCCTAGCCTCCGGGTCCTCCCACCAGCTCCACCTCGTCAACGGCGTATTGAACCCAAAGGCCTGCCCCCCAACCATTAGGATGAAAGCCATAATGCATGCGACCGAGGAACTCATGGGCCTCTTCACTACTCTTTCTCCTTTCCACTTGAAGAGATCACGCGGCAATTCCATTCCAAGGTTTACAGGCATGACCCCCTCATGACCGATGCCCCCTCGAAATCACCGCGACGACTCCACGAGGGCCTGATAAGGATTGCAAGGCGTCATCCTACCGTCTTGGAAAGACAGACACATGAAATGCAGATGGGTCGGTGATCTCTTCGGAGAGGCGTTCTTGCCGCTCCTCCCCAGAAGGGCTATGACCTCACCTGGCTCGACCACTTCACCGATCCTTGCAAAGACATCACCCAGATGCGCGTAATAGTAATATCTCTCAGCGTGCGGATCAAAGATCCAGACATAATTGCCTCCCCTGACATCGCTGGTCAATTCCCAACCTGTGTTCACCCCAACCACGACTCCCCCGGTGAAAGAACATATCTCCACTGGTCGGCCGTCATCGTCGGACATACTGTCTTGATCCTTGTCCCTCACGAATATGTCGTGCGCTGGATGACCCTTGTGCCTGTTCCCGTCGTAGAAGTCAAATCCCTTGGGGTCGAACCCACTCCCATTCCTGCCCCCGATGTCCCGCGCAGTATACCCCTTGACCGGGAATCGAGGCCCTCCCTTTGGGACCATGGGTCCGTAGGTGTCGGCGAGGATACGTGTCAGTACCCTCATGGCCTCCATGGCCTCGGCTTTTTCAATGGCACCCTCCCTTATTCGCCTCTGCAAACTATCCCATTGCTCGCACACATCGGCTGAAGTGGCGGTAACCTGGACCAGCAAGATCGCCCCAAACGCCGCACACAGTCTGCGTGTTCCCTTCCTCGAGACCGAGGTTTCCCTGTCACACGGGCCCTGCAATACTGCCTGGAAGGGGGCTGGACCCCACCACCAACCGGATGCAGAAACCAAGACCCTGGACCCGATGCGCTGGGCCAAACCTTCAAGCTGTGACCACACCGCCCTCCTCATGCCGATCATCGATTCACACCCTGATCTTTCTGATGAGTAAAGGCCGCAGCTCGGCGATTCGGTTGAAATAGTACTCCGTAAACCTCCTCGTGGCCCTCTCGTAGAGCCTGGACTGGGCGTTCGGTGACCTCTCCCGAAGATCGAAGAAGTCCACCTGCACGAGGACTTCTCTCTGTTCTTCGCTCAGGTCCAGCGCCCCCTTTTCGGCAAGATCCAGCAGGGAAGCGCCCTCAGGGGGATCTTCCTCGTTTTCCTTGACGTAGAAGGCCTTCAAGAGCTTCTCCAAGAGCTGGCGCGCGGCCATAAGGGTCCAGAAGTGATGGCCTTTCTGAAACAGGGTCTCCATGGCCTGAAAATCCGCGTCCGAAGAGAGGAGCCAAAACCGAATCAGTTCGTCCTTTTCCATAGGCCTTTCCCCTCCGTACCGAGACGCAACACCCCCGAGCCCGTTGAAGCATAACAACAAGGCCTGGAGGTGTAAAGCCAACACATATGGCGGACGAGGTCGTGACCGCGCTCTGCTGCAATGGGTCCGCACCAGGGGCGGGCCGGTCTATTTCAGGGTCTCGATACCGCAGAGGCGATAGGCGAGGAGCTTCGCTGCACCCAGGTCGGCCAGACGCATGATCATGATCTTCTGCGCCTGGGGGGAACCGGCCCCGTGAACCGATTCCGTAAGGTACGATACGGCCCCTGTCCCCAGGGTCATCTGCTCGATGAGACGAATGATTCGCATCCGCCTATCGCTGTCCCACCCTTCCTTACCAGCCAGGTATTTTCTGACGAAGGGCCCTATCTGAGGGTTGCTCTGGTCTTCCAAAGAGGGCATGGTGGCCATGATGCCGCCCGCGATGTCCTGCGCCAGACGCGAGATCTCAAAGGGAAAGCGAGTGATGTTGAGCTTGCAGACATTCGCCAAGAGTGGGTCCACCGCGTAGGCACCACTCGGCGTTTCATGGCCCTTTACGGCACTGGCAAGGGCCCCCGCGTGCAGGGTCTCGTTGAGGTGGATCATCTCGGCCAGCTTGTCGCGGATGTGGGAGGCGTTCTCGATGCCATGAGCCTCGGCAGTGGCCGCTGCCGCCCCGATGAGCACGTCTCCGACCCCGACCTTACACCCTCCATAGCTCGCCCTGTGATGAGAGGCGAAGAGTTCCACCAGTCGACCGGTCATGGGATACTCTCCCTTCATGAACACCCGTTCATAGGGGACGAACACGTCATCGAAGACCACCATAGCCTCGCACCCTCCGAAATAGAGGTTCCCCACGTCCGCCCTTTCTTTCTCCGTGCGCCGCGTGTCCGACGGCTGCCGACCGTAGACGAATGTGATCCCCTTGGAGTCGGCTGGGATAGCGAAAGATATTGCGTAATCCGCGTCCTCTTCCCTCATGGCCCTCGTGGGGACCACGAGGAGTTCGTGGGAGTTGACCGCGCCGGTGATGTGCATCTTCGCCCCGCGCACCACCACGCCGCCCTTTCTCACCTCCGAGACGTGCAGATACTGGTCGCGGTCCTTCTGCTGGGATGGAGAGAGGCTTCTGTCTCCCTTGGCGTCGGTCATGCAGGCAGCGGTCACGAGATCCCTGGACTGGACATGCTTGAGGAAATCGACGAACCTGGAGTGATATTCCGTTCCATAGGCCCGGTCCAGGTCATAGGTGACGGAGTAGACGGTGTTTATGCAATCCATTCCTGCGCATCGCTGAAAGCACGAGGCAGTGCTCCTTCCTAGCTCCCTCAGCATGAGGATCTTCTTGATCAGGTCATCGACGCTGTGTTGCACGTGCGTGAAACGGTTGATGGTCTCCCCAGTGAGGTGAGACCGGGCCGTAAACAACTCGGTGACTGCTTCTCCCTCGGCCTTCCTGTAAGTCTCGGCCATGGCCATGGCCGGTGGCCCACACACTGGGTGATCCGGCACGCTCTGGACTCGTTCGCCTTGTGCGAAGACCGTGTGACCGAACCTCCTCAATCCCTCTATGTACTGCTCCCTTGTCATCAAAGCCATGGACCTTTCCCCCTTCTACACTGGCCGATCATACGCACCTGCCCCGGAGCGATCCCCCCGGGATCTCCGCGCGTTCTCAATCCTTCGCGAGGCTATCTCCAGGGGAAACCGGGTGAACTGAGCTCATGCATGCCTTGCCCTCTCATGCCTCAACCAAGGAGTTCCTCCACCTGTAACTAATTCATCACAAGGACCTTTGTCAAGCGACCGAGTGACGAGCCAAACCCGTTACCAACCGCCAGAAGCCCTTGCCCTCCCCGAAGCATCTTTTCCGCGATCCTCCAGCCAGCGGCCGCGATCACGCCTCCAGACCATCGTGTGCAGGATGCACTCTCGCATTCGCCGGGCTCATTATGGTGTATAATCATAATGGTTCGCCATGATCTTCATCTTGCTCGCCTCCTTCCGGGGGCGAAGCCAAGAAGGCCAGATCAATAGGTGGCTCAGAAGCGATAGGCGAGGAAGGTAATTGTCATGGGGGAATACTCAGGGCATGACCAAGGTATGCACTACGAAGGGTACTGCATCCGACCGCCAAGCGAGGCCCAGAGCATCCTTCTTCAGGTCACCCTCGGCTGCTCCCACCATAAGTGCACCTTCTGCGGGTCGTACCAGGACAAACGTTTCAAGATCAAGGACGACGAGATAATCCTCAGTGACATCCGGTTCGCTTCCATGTACATGCGGAAACAGGACAAGGTCTTTCTGATGGATGGGGATGCCTTGGTAGTCCCCCAGAAGAGGCTCATGTGGATCCTGGAACAGATCCGGACACATCTCCCGTGGGTAAAGCGCGTAGGGGCTTACGCGAATGTGAAGGCAATAAAGATGAAATCTCTTCATGATCTGAGATCCCTGAAAGAGATGGGGCTGGGGATCCTTTACCTGGGGGTAGAGACCGGGGACGACGCGATCCGCAAGGATATTCGTAAGGGGTCGAGCGCCAGTGAGGCCATCCGGGAGGGCAAAAAGGTCAGGGAGGCAGGCATAAAGCTCTCGGTGACGGTGCTCCTTGGCATTGCGGGACAGGAGAAATCCTTGGAGCATGCCAGGGCCACAGGGAAATTGCTAAGCGCCATGGACCCGGATTATGTTGGTGCCCTCACCGTGATGCTCGTCCCTGGGACCCCGCTCTACCAGGAGTACTTGACCGGGCTCTTTCGACTGCCCGATCAACAGGGGATCCTCATGGAGTTGAGGGAGATGATCGCCCACACAGAATTGACCGACGGCCTCTTCTTTTCCAACCACGCCTCCAATTACCTCCCCATCAAGGCGAGACTCCCGGAGGGGAAAAGGGATGCCCTGAGGCTCATCGATCTAGCCCTGCGCGGGGAGATAGGCCTTAGGCCAGAGTGGATGCGCGCCCTGTGAGCAGCGTTCTGTTCCAATCTGCTTTTCTCCCCTGTGGGAATACGACAGATGCCCTATGGTCAAGGAAGATCTGGGAGGTGCACGGCTAAATGAGGAGTGACAGTCGCAAACAGGTCCCAGATGCCCTCATGCGGCTATCTCCAGAAATCCTCTCCGGATTCCTGGACAATCGATACGAAGGGATCACGATAGTTGACCGCGAGGGGATCATAATCTATATGAGCCGGTCCACGGAAAGGTATTTTGATCTGGAACCCGGAGCCGGTATAGGAAGGCATGTAACGGAGGTCTTCCCTGGATCCAGACTCCACATGGTGGCAAGGACGGGTAAGGC
>CAZOXN010000098.1:0-7833 GCA_964583655.1 uncultured Desulfarculaceae bacterium
CCGCGGGAGAGATGCCCCACCCACCAAGAACGGAACGAGGCCTCGCCTCCCCGCGCGGCGGGTATCTTCATCCACTCCTTCTTGAGATACCCCTCGAAGGTCCTCTCCGGAAATGCCGCCTCCCCCTCCAGGTGCCTCCCCACACTCAGGAAGACCTCTCCCGGGTGCCTGGTGTCGTGGAGGTGGCCCATGACCGGTTGCAACAGTCCCCTCACCCCGGGACGTGGCTCCCAGTCGCCCCAGGACTCGAGCGGGGTGTGGGTCGGCAGCACTAGCCGGGCCAGAGACGAGGTCTCGTCCTCAAGGGGAGTGAGACTCACCAGGCCAACCGCGCCCTTGCGCAGGGCCTCCTCTAGGCCCCACTCCCTGGGCATGGAGAAGAGGGGGTTGGCCCCGTGGACGAGGAGCAGGGCGACTTCACCGTGCCTCATCTCCTCCGCCAGGGAGAGCATGTCAGATGCCTTGCTGGCCCTGCTGAGTGCCCACGGACGTGCCAGGTCGAGGGCATCGAGACCCTCGGGCCTGGTGGCCAGGAGCAAATGGGCGAGGAGGGCTGTCTCCTCGGCGTGGGGGTCCACACACGCGAGGCCCGAGGCCATGGCAAGGGGCCTCCTGGCATCGGCCCACAGCCTGCCAAGCCGGGAGATCTCCTCTAGGTGCACCCCTGCCTCCTGAGAGATCCGCTCCAAGGTCCATCCCTTCGAGAGTGCCTCGATCTTTTCCCTGACGTTGGGATTGGCCCCGGAGAGGGCCCCCATCTCCCGCAAGGCGAGCAGGACCCCCAGTGCCACGGACCTCTGGGAGGAGGGCCTCGTGGCCACCCAGAGATCGGCGTTGGCCCCGGTCTGGGAGAGCCTGGGCCCCACATACGCGAAGATCCCCCTCCCTCGAACATCTCCTGTGCGAAAGGAGGCGAAGAGGCGGGAGTACTCCACAGGAGAGATCCAGGTGCCCAGGAAGTCAGCCCCAAAGGATATGAGGAGATCGGCCTTGTCCATGCGATAAACCGGGATCACTTCCAGGCCGAACACCATGGCCGTGGCCCTGCGCAGGGGTTCGTAAGAGAGGGGCTCGTACATGAGGTGCGGGCCCAAGCCGAGCCTCTCCCTCCACTCCCCCACCAGCTCCGCCAGGGAACCGGTCAATAAACCGGTGAGGAGCACCACCTGCCTTGCCCTCCCTCTCCCCCTCAACTCCTGGATCCACCGGGCCAGAAGGCCCTGGGCCTCCTCCCAGCCCAGGGGCTCGAGGGTCCCGTCTCGGCTTCGTATCCTCGGCCCTGGGATCCGGTCCGGATCGTAAAGCCCCTGGAGCGCGGCCTGTCCCCTGGCACAAAGGGCACCGGCATTGACCGGGTGTAGGGGGTTCCCTTCGAGCTTCACCACCCTCCCATCCCTGTTCCTGGCCAAGATGCCGCAGCCTGCCGGGCATTCCACACAGGTTGTGGCATACCATGCGGCCCTACCAGGGATCACATCCTTGGGGGGGGAGGTGTAAGGGACGAGCTTTCGGCCGGAATCCGAGGAGCAGCCAGATGCGGCTGCCGTGCCGGCCAGACCCAGGATCTTGAGGAAGTCGCGGCGGCCAAAACGAGCCATCTACCCTTGTCTCTACCTAGATACCATGGATCATAACACCCCACCAGCTCCGGCCAACTAGATGAAGAGGGGCGGGGCCTCCAGGCCCGAGGTCTCGGGGAATCCCAGGGCGATGTTCATGTTTTGCACAGCCTGACCCGATGCACCCTTGACGAGGTTGTCGATGGCGACCGAGACGACCACGCGGTTGGTCAGACTGTCCACCTTGAGGCCGATGTCACAGAAGTTCGTGCCGCGCACGTTGCGGACATTGGGGAGCACGCCAAGGGGAAGGACTCGCACGAACCTCTCGTCCCTGTAGAAACCGCGATACACCTCCAGGAGTTCCGTATCGGAGACCTCCTTCCTGAGGTCCGCATAGACAGTGGTGAGGATCCCTCGGCTCAGGGGGACGAGATGGGGAACGAAGGTCACTTTCACCGGAGTCCCGGCCAAGAGGCCCATCTCCTGCTCCATCTCAGGGGTGTGCCTGTGCTCCCCGACCTTGTAAGCCTTCATCCCCTCGTTCACCTCGCAATAGAGGCTACCGAGATCCAAGGATCGCCCCGCCCCGGTGACCCCTGATGCCGAGTTGACGATGATGCTTCGGGTCTCCACCCACCCATGGCGCACAAGGGGGGCCACCCCGAGGATGGCGCTGGTGGGGTAGCAGCCGGGGTTGGCCACGAGGCGTGCGTTGCGAATCTCCTCCCGGTGCAGCTCGGGCAGGCCGTACACCGAAAGGGATAGCAGCTCAGGGACGGTATGCGGGGCGTACCAGGTCTCGTAGAGCCCCTTGTCCCTCAGGCGAAAGTCAGCGCTCAGGTCCACCACCAGCTTCCCCAGATCCAGAAACCTGGGAACGCAGGACATGGCCTTGGTGTGCGGAAGGGCCGTGAAGACCACGTCGCTATCCTTGGCCACGCCCTCGATGTCCATGGGCTCGCAGACCCGCGGCATGCGCCCTTGCAAGGCCGGATAGACCCGCTCATAGGCCAGGCCTGAATAGGACTCCGAGGTCAGGGCCGAGATCTCCGCCCTGGGATGCCCCAGCAGGATCCTGACCAGTTCCGCCCCGGTGTACCCCGTGGACCCAATGACTGCAACCCTCACCATGACCACTCCCTCCAGCCTCCGGCGTCGGCCTCTCCCCTCTCCCACCCCACTCCTGCGCGTCCCACCCTGGCGTCCGCGGCAGGCCCCTCTTGGCAGGCCGTGGAAGGAGACAGATGGATTTAAGTTAGCCCGAGCACGAAGAAGACGCAACAAAAAAAGGCCCCGCAGGGCCTTGGACTGGGTAGGGCAAGGGACGATCAGCGTTTGGAGAACTGGAACCTCGCCCTGGCACCTCTTTGCCCGTATTTCTTTCGCTCCTTGATGCGGGCGTCGCGGCGAATGAGGCCTGCCTTCTTCAAGACAGACCTGTAATCCGGACTGACCGCCAGAAGGGCCCTGGCGATGCCGTGGGTGACCGCATGGGCTTGTCCGGCGATCCCGCCCCCCCTGACATTGACCCTCACGTCAAAACGGTCCTTGTTCCCGGTCAGGACCAGCGGCTGCTCCATGGTCCTGAGGAGGGTCGGCCTGGGAAAGTATTCTTGCACGGGTCTCTTGTTCACCGTGATCTCTCCGCTGCCAGGTGTCAACCAGACCCGCGCGATGGAGGTCTTCCTCTTTCCCGTGGCACAGTACTTGTCGGATGTCGTCATGGATATCGTACCTCGCCCTGTCGTTGCTTACTCACCACAATGCCTCTTGCAAAGGACCCAGCCCCCCGTCTCGCCCATGCCCGCCAGTGTCAGATCCGCACGTCGAGAACAGGCGCCTCTGCGACCCCCGAGGTCGGCTCGAGGATCCCACCCGAGGATCACAAGGCAAGGGGCTGCGGCCTTTGCGCCTCGTGAGGGTGCACCTCCTCGCCATATACCTTGAGCTTCCTCAGCATCTGGCGACCCAGTCGGTTCTTGGGAAGCATACCCCTTACGGCAAGCCTGATCACCTCCTCCGGTTTCCTGGCAAGCATCTCCCCGAGGGGCGTCTTCTTCAGACCGCCCGGGTAATTGGTGTGACGATAATAGAGCTTCTGCCTCATCTTCCTTTCCTGGACATACACCTTCTTGGCGTTGATGACCACCACGAAATCCCCGGTATCCAGGAACGGTTCGAAATATGGCTTGTGTTTGCCCATGAGAAATCGGGCCACCTGGCTCGCCACCCTTCCCAAGGGCTTTTCCTTTGCGTCCACCAGGTACCAAGCCCTCTCTATCTCCGACCCCCTAGTGCGTCGCGTCTTCATGAACTCCACACACCCCCATCCGTTTATCCCGGTAAACTTTACTATTTTCGCTCAGATCAGCCCTTTCTGTCAAGGAATTAAGCGGTTCCTAGAACGAGCCTATCTGTCCCAGTCCCAGGAGATAGACCTGAAAGCGGAGCGAATGGTCCGTGGGCCGGCCCAGGTAACCGGGCTCGATCATGTGGCTGAATCTCACGGCCCAGCAGGCAGGATGATAGAGCAGACCGTATCCGTACCGAATGAAGTCCTCCCTCTCGATGTCGTACCACGCCTGGCCTAGTACATCCAGGGTCGGGATGGTGCGGACCCCCACCCCCCCCTGGATCTGCTTTCGAATCGCCCCTCCCAGGTCGAGGTCCCGCACCAACCGGTACGAGAGGCTGGCCCCATCCCCACGGCTGTCTCCCCCTTTTATGGTGGCTGCAGCCTCCGTTAACTCCGCATCATACCAGTCGAAGTCCCCGGAGAGTTTCAGGACGAGATAACTGCGGGGTTCCGCCCAAGGGCCCTTGTACAGGCTGGACACCTTGACCCCCTCGGTCTCCCCCATCAAGCGAAGCTCGAGATCGGCCTCCAAGGGGAGGAACTCCCTCCTTTCATCATCAGGGCCGCTCAAGTCCCGTTGTGCCTCCCGCACGCTGTACGACTGGACAATCCTCAACCTTCCGAACTCCCTGAATCTCAAGCCCCCTTCCCTGGTCATCCCCTTGCCGGTCAGGAACTGGGTCAGAACCATCGATACCAGGCGATCGTGGCGGAACCACTCCAGGAACTCCTCGGGCCATTCTCCATCGATGGATCTCCCCATGGAGTCGAAGCGGAGCTCCGGCTGGATCGTGTGCTTGAGGCTCTGGACCCTGGCCAACTCCACGGGATAGCTCCTGGAGAGTTCCGTGGAAAGGGAGGCCCCGTAGCGATAGACGGCCAGCCGACCGTCACCGTCCCCTTGGAGTTCGTCCTGGGTGAAGAAGACCTTCTCGGCCCAGCTGGCGTAAGGGACCAGCGTGAGCCAGGGGGTCAAGCGCAAAGGCACTGAGATGCCTGGTGCAAGGCCCAAGATCTGGGCCGTCGAGCCCTCGTCCCTCCAGAAGTGATCGAAGCTCGTGTCCCAGCCCAAGGCCACGGGCAGGCCGAAGATGGGCAACTGCGCCTTGTGGAAGAGAAGGGACGGCAGCCTCTGAGGGGTCCTGCTGTTGTCGTCGTCCGGGGCGACTAGATCCCTGAAGTACCTGCCCTCGCCTGCCAGCAAGAACATGTCCCATCGTTTGGTGGCGTTGACCACAGACGTCAGGTAGCGTAGGTACCGCTCGTCGTTATCCGGGGAGAAGTCCTCCAGGTAATAGTTGTCGCTCACAACATCCAGCTTGCCCCTCGACACCACCCCTCCGGGCAATTTCGCCTCTTGCTCCATGCGGAAGCGCCAGCGGTCGTCCTCTTTCCTGGGTCCGCCTCGGTTGGTTATGCCCAGATCCAGCTCCCGGATGTCGTGGATGTACTCTGCATCCACTTCCCCACGCAGCCACTCCCACGGGGCATAGCGGAACTCCACCCCTTGTTGATACCCCCTCTTGGTGAAATAGGTCTGCGTGAAGGTGGCGTCGTAGCTCTCGTCCAAGGCCCAGAAAAAAGGCAGCGAGAACCCGTATCCAATGCGGGAGTTGGAGCGATATTCAGGCAGGAGGAGCCCGGTCTTGCGCTGGGTCAGGGCAGGATAGGCCAGATAGGGAAGGTAGAGCACCGGGACGTTGCGCACGTCGAATGTGGCATGGCGTGCCTCGGCCAAGCCCTCCACGGTGAGATCCATCTCCCGAGCGGTGAAGCGCCAATCAGGCACCGGGCCCGAGCAGGTACTGAGCGTGCCTCCCACCACCCGATAACGGTTCTCGCTCAGTCGCTGGATCTCCTCCCCGTAGACCGTCAGGTTATAAGGCTCGAAAAAGATGTGGCCGTTGATCACCTTTCCCGTCTGATCGTCGATGTTGATCTCCAGCCTCTCGCTCTCGAGCCGACTCCCCTCCTGAATCACCTCCACCCTGCCCTCGGCGTTGGCCAGTCGGGTGGCGAGATCCAGCACGACCCTGTCGGCCCGGAGGGTCATCCCCCCCCTGAGTATCTCGACACGCCCCTCAGCGATGTACTGGTCTTTCTGCCGGTCGTAGGTCAAGGAGTCCGCCTCGATGTGGATCGGGGCACCTTCGTCCTTCTCCACCTTCGGGAGCAACTCCCTGTCTGCCTTGACACAAAGGCCGCCGACGGGCATCAGGAGCTGAACCAGGGCCAGAAGGGGGAACAATGCGGCACCCAGGTGCAGGCGACGGGACCTCATCTCGGCACCCTCTCCATCAGGTTCCACTGAGAATCCTACTCTATGCCAAGAGGCCTGGAGGTTGCAAGCCGTTTTTCTTGATCCAGCCCAGGACCTCACCCACCGTGAAGAGGGACCCGGTCACGCAGATGAGATCCGCATCCTCGGCCCTTTCCATAAGGTCCAGGAATCCCTGGGCTATCTCCTCCGTGACGGTGGCCCGACACCCCAGCCTCAGGGCCTCGGCCTGCAAGGCCCACGGGTCCAGAGAGCGATCCATGTGCGGCCGGCCGAACACGAACTCGTGCGCTGTTGGGGCCAGCATCCTCAGCATGCGGCAATAGTCCTTCTCCCTCATGACCCCCATGAGGACCCTGAGGCGTTCGAAACGGTAATCCCGCTTCAGCGAGGAACAGAGCGTGCGGAAGGCCTCGGGATTGTGGGCCCCGTCCAAGAGGATCTGAGGGGGACCTGGATACCACTGCTGCCTTCCCATCCAGAGCACGTCCTTCAAGCCCTCCTCCACCGCCTCCTTCCCCGTGGGGTAGCCCGATCCCTCCAGGATCTCCAAGGCGGCCAGGCACAGACCAGCGTTGCGGATCTGATGGCGCCCCCTCAGGGATGTGCTGAGCCCTTGGAAGGTGCGCGCGATCCCTTGGTATGAGAAGCAATCAGGCGTCCCCTGCAGCCTGAATTCCCTCCCCGAATAGAAAAGGGGGGCCCCCCTTTCGAGGCAGATCTCCTCCACTACCTCTCGCGCCTTTGGATGGCACACCCCCAGGACCACAGGCACACCCCTCTTGACGATCCCCGCCTTCTCCCCGGCGATCTCCACCAAGCTCTTGCCCAGGTACTCCTGATGCTCCAGGGAGATGCTGGTTATGATGCACACCAGTGGACGACAGACGTTTGTGGCATCCAGACGTCCGCCCATCCCCACCTCCAGGATCGCAAGGTCCGTATTCTTGCGGAGGAAGTAGTCGAAGGCCATGGCTGTGGTGAACTCGAAGAAGGTGATGGGCAGGGGAGAGTCTTGCGCCGCTGCGTCCCGAAGCTCCGGGAGGATATCCAGGACCCGGGTGGTGAAGTCAACCACCTCTTCCTCGGAGATCTCCTGGCGATCGATCCGGATGCGCTCGTTGAAGCTGATGAGGTGCGGGCTGGTGTAGAGGCCCACCCTATAGCCGGCCTTCATCAAGACCGACTCGAGGTGGGCCGCAGTCGACCCCTTCCCGTTGCTCCCTGCTACGTGGATGACGGTGAGCCTCTCGTGGGGGTTACCGATGGCATCCAGGATCCGGGTGATGTTCTCCAGGCCGAACTTTATCCCCATCCTCTGGAGACCATACAGGTAATCGATCGCTTCTGCGTACCGAAGCCCCTTCATGGTCCCTTGTCGGGGCGATCCACCGGGGGATCGCAAAGGAGGCTGAGGATCCTGCCCAGTGTCTCCCTCATCCGGTCTCTGGGGACGATGGCATCGAGCAAGCCGTGCTCCAACATGTACTCAGCCCTCTGGAAGCCTGGTGGGAGTTTCTGGCCCAGGGTCTTCTCGATCACCCTCGGCCCAGCAAACCCTATCATGGCCTTGGGCTCTGCCAGGACCACATCGCCCTGCATGGCGAAGCTGGCCGCTACGCCACCGGTGGTGGGAT
>CAZOXN010000099.1:0-7822 GCA_964583655.1 uncultured Desulfarculaceae bacterium
ATCGAGCCCCCAAGACTGGAAGCGAAGAGAAATGCCACCACCCCCCCGAAGCCTCGGCCCGAGGATGTCCGCCAAGGTCACCCGTTGGTTGGCCTGCTGGTTCTCCTTTCCTGCCCCGAGAACGATGGTATTTGGCTGCCTCGCCTGGGCCCACCATTTCCTCGTCCTCTGGCAGGTGAACCGCTCCGAGGCAGCCTTCTGGGATGGCGAGCTTGTTGCTTCTTGGCCTGGGCCGTTGCAAGCCTCAAGGTCCGTCCTGGTGAACGTCTCGTCGCCTAGGACGAGCCGTGGCGTCCGGTCCGAACCATACAGGGCCCCGGGCCTCGCCTCTCCCCCCTGGCTGGATCGGGGGCCCATCCCGGGGTCGAGGCGTCTTTGAAGTGGCCAAAGAGAAATGCGACACATCCCTCTGTCCGGCTCGGGGAGCTTCGCAGCAGCACCCGGCTCGTCACCTCGGCCTGGCCGCCACGACCATGACCCACTCGCCCTCTATGGCCACAGTCCCGTCTCCTTTGACGACTTCGTACTGAAAGCGCACTGTTCCACGCGGTTTGGCAGGGTGAGGCTCGAGCTCCTTCACTAAGAGGACGACGTGAATGGTATCCCCGAACAGGACCGGGGACCTGTATCTGATGCTCTGCTCGAGCATGGCCAAGCCGGTCCCGGCTGTGAGCCCGAGGCGCTCCTTGAGCCCGGAGGCGATGGCCACCGCCATGAGCCCGGGCGGGAACCTCCCTCCGAAGAGCCCGTGACGGGATGCGAACTCTTCGTCGACGTGCATGGGATTCATGTCCCCGGTGAACATGGCCCAAAAGAGCCCGTCTGCCTGTGTCACCGTACGGCCCTGGGTGACAAATCGGTCGCCAGGCTTGAAATCTTCGAAGAAACGCGCCGAAGGGCCCACCGGCCTTTTCTCTTCGGACATAAGATCCCCCCTTATGGCTCGAGAAGGCCCAGCTTCTGGAGCCAGGCCAAGATGGCGAGTTCCAAGGCCCTCTCTGCGCCCTTGTAATAATGGTCGCCCCCTGGAAGAACTACGAACTCTCGGGGCTCAGCGCCAAGGGAATGCTCATAGGCGAATCTGCTGTAGTCCATGCACATCCAGTCGCCCACTGCGCCTTCCTTCCCTTCGGGTGAGGACGGTCTCTCGTCATATTTCGTCTCGCTGCCGCACCCCGTGCATCGATCTAGGTCGGTGAAGGGCTTTGGCTCGCGCGTTCTCCGGGAGCACCTGGTTCTGACGATGATGTGTTTGGTCTGACCTTCCTACCAAACTCAGCATCCCTTATAACACGGGCGTTCAGGCTGTCAAGGGTTCGCTGCGGTCTCATGTTTCATGAGCTCGATCCTCAGCTTGGAGCATGCGTGCGGACCCCGAGGTGAGAGGGGGGCTCTCACCCGGCGGATGGCCAGGTGCCACCCTTCTCGTCGGGGAGCCTGGCCCATGGAACTGTCTCGCCTGGTAATGGGCTGCCAGCGTACCGGGAGTGCTAGAAGGTGAGTCATGCCGAATGGGTTCCTTTGGATGACTTGGATTGGATTGGGCCACCGATCCTCCCAGGACCTTACATGAGAGGCTAGCTGTGGTAGAATTCGACGCGCACTGGTCGGGGTAGAGGAAGTGATGCGGTATTGTCCAGGAATATGGAATGGGACAAACAGAGATGATGAAGGGAGGCCGAGATGGCCCAGCTCGGGGGTTATGCGGGAGGCATCTTGAGGGTGGATCTCTCCACTGGCGAGATCGATCGGGTCCCCACGACGAGATACGCGGAGATGTTCGTGGGGGGAAGGGGAATAGCCGCGAAGATCTATTGGGATGAGGTCGCACCAGAGGTGAGGGCCCTCGATGCGGAGAACCGGTTGATATTCATGACGGGCCCGGTTACGGCAACCACCGGCTTCGCCGGCTCACGGTGGCAGGTCTGCGGGAAGTCTCCTGTGCATGACCGATTCTCTTACTGCAACCTGGGTGGCTCCTGGGGGGCGGGGCTCAAGTCTGCGGGGTATGACGGCCTTGTTGTATCCGGGAAGGCCGAGAGGCCCGTCTATCTCTGGATCAACAGCGATGGGGCGAGCATACGAGAGGCGAGGGATCTCTGGGGGCTCGGGGCCATCTCTTGCCGAAAGGCCCTCAAGGAGCGATTGGGGAGGTCGGTACGGGTTGTGGCAACCGGGCCTGCCGGGGAGAACAGGGTGCGCTTTGCCACCGTGCTGGCTGACAACGATTCCACCGGTTCTGGAGGATTCGGGGCAGTGATGGGTTCGAAGAACCTCAAGGCCGTGGCAGTAGCCGGCAATGGAGTGATCAAACCCGCGGATCCCCAGCGGGTCCGCGAACTGAGGGGGCAGGAGCGGCCCCTGCTCAGCGAGATCACCACAAGGCTCTCCCCCCTTTCCCCGAAGGTGCTGAACCGGGAGGGGCTCAAAAGGGAGATATGCCACGGCTGCACGGGCTGCGTGCGGACTTCATACCAAGGGAGGGCCGGCCAGAGGGGGAAATTCATGTGCCAGTCCTCCTTCTTCTACGAGGTGAGGGCCAACAGGTATTATGGGGGGCCGAGCGATGTCCCATTTGAGGCCACAAAGCTGTGCGACGACTACGGTCTCGATACCCACTTCGTGGAAGGAACGATCATGTGGCTCGGGCGATGCTTCAAGGCCGGGCTACTCGATGACGAACGAACAGGCCTGCCGATCTCGAGGATAGGGAGCCTCGAATTCATCGAAGCCCTTACAAGGAAGATATCCCAGCGAGATGGGTTCGGGGACCTGTTGGCCAAGGGCATCCAAGAGGCGGCCGACGCACTGGGGCCCGAGGCCAGAGGATTGATTACCGACTATACGAACAGAAACGCGCACACGCCGCTCTACGGCCCGAGGATGTACATCACAACCGGAATCTTCTACGCCATGGAGCCTAGGCTGCCGATTCAGCAGCTCCACGAAATCAGCACCCTGGGCATCATGTGGGCCCATCGGGACAGGGGGCCTGAGGGGAGTCCTTTTACCTCAGAGGTCTTCAGGGCCATAGCCAAGCGCTTCTGGGGCAGCGAGGCGGCTGCCGACTTCTCTACGTACGAAGGAAAGGCCCTGGCCGCGGCCAGGATCCAGGACCGCCAGTACGCCAAGGAGAGCCTGATCTTATGCGACTTCGCGTGGCCCAACCTGTATAGCGAACGCTCTTCGGATCATGTGGGAGACCCTACCCTGGAGAGCAAACTCCTGACGGCTGTGACCGGAAGGGAGATCGATGAGAAGGGACTATACAAGATTGGGGAGAGGGCCTTCAACTTGCAAAGAGCCATCCTTGCCAGGGAAGGGCAAAGGGGGAGGGGGCATGACACACTGGAAGATTTCGAGCACGAGGTCCCGTTGAAGGGGGACGTGGGGAATCCGGATTGCCTGGTGCCAGGGGAAGGGGGCCGGCCCTTTTCCCGGAAGGGGATGGTCGTGGACCGGGTGCAGTTCGAGAAGATGAAGGACGAGTACTATGCGATAAGGGGATGGGACGTCCGAACCGGGCTGCAGACAAGGAGCAAGATGTGCGAGCTTGGTCTGGGTGATGTGGCTGAGACACTGGAACGGGAAGGCCTCCTTGCATGAGCAGGTCCTTGGCCTCGAGAGGAAAAAGACCGTTTCCGACCGGCCCTTTGAGGCGGGAGTCGGCCCACAAGGTATCGTTCGCAGAGACGCACGGGATCCTGATGATCGCATCGGACGATCCCATGTGGCCTGCGCCGGCCAATGTGTTCGTGATCCGCGACAGGGATGGTTTTTGCCTGGTGGATGTCGGCTGCGGAGGTCTCTCCGGACCTGATCACCTCATGGCCGGGCTCGCCCACTGGGGGCTGGACCTGAAGGACCTCCACACAGTGGTCCTCTCTCATGCCCACCCGGACCACATGGGGGCCATGGGATGGTTGCTCGGGGAGGTCCAGCCCCGTGTCTTCGTTCATCACCTGGATCTTGAGTCGGCCCTGGATCCTTCCAGATTGAATCTGACCTTCGATATCCCCTTGGTCAAGGAGCGTTGTGCCCAGGCCGGGAAAGGAGAGGAAGTCGCCTCCTTGGAGATCCTGCGTTTCTTCCTGGCCTCTGGCTGCGAGATGTCCGCGGCAAGGGAAGTGCTGCCGCTGTCGGACGGGGAAGTGGTTCGTCTCGGGGATCTGGATTTCCGCGTCATACACACACCCGGGCACGCCCCGGGCCACATCTCTCTCTTCGCAGAGGAGCGAGGGATGCTCCTCGCGGGGGACCTCGTGGGGAAGTTCCCGGCCTGGTATACCCCGAGCTCAGGGGGACTCCTCGCGTACCTGGGAAGCCTGGAGAGGATGCAGGCCACGAATGCCACCACCATCCTCCCGGCCCACGGCCCGATCATCTCAGACCCCGTGAGCGGCATAGAGAAGATACGAGCAAGCCTCCTCAGGAGGGAGAAGACCTTGCTGGATGCCTTGGAAAAGGGACCCAAGACCTTCTGGGAGCTTTGCGAGGCCCTGTTCGAGAGCCCCCTGTTCCGCTCCTTCCCTGGTTGTGGGATCGTGGAGAGCCATCTTGCCAAACTGGAAGAGGAGGGTAGGATCAGGAGGGGAGACAAGATAGCGACCATCACGGCATGAGGACGGCCCCTGCTGCTCGCAGGGCAAGACTCAATATTTTCAAATCATTAGCCACAACTCTTGACATGTGAGATGAAGTACTATAAACGAATCCATGAATTATTCAGGGCTTATGATGGATATGCCGCGTGCATTGGAATGTCGCTATCTCCTTCTGGCCGTCCTGTGGGCCATGATCCTCCTCGGGTCCAGTCCCTCCAGGTCGCCGGCCATGGAGGGGGAGATCGCCCTTGCCCGTTACCACGCAGTCTCCCCCACGGATGACTCGTACTCCACCTTTCGCGTCCGCGTGTCCCCGGTCGACCTCCATTTGCCGGTCTTCTCCGCTCAGCTCCATCTGATCGGTGCAGGCGAGTATTGCGAAGAGAGGGGGGTCTTGGAGCGGGCATCGGTGGGAGGAGGGTTCAGGGTGGGCCTTCTCAGGTACTTTCATCTGGGGGCCCGTATGGTGGCAACCCATTACGAGTTCGATCTCACCCATGAGACGTCGCGGAACAGGGCCGCTCGTCTCGGCGAGGGATGGACCCCAGAGGGCGAGGCCTTCTTCGAGTTCAGGCTCTCACTTCCCGACTTGGCCAACAGGCCTTTGGCCTTGTTCGGTTCAGACACCTACACCTTCAATCTGAGGGACGCCCAAGGGGTAATGAACCGCGTCGAGGGGGGGATCGAGTTCTCGCCCTTCTCCTGGGGTCGGCTGGCCATAGGATGGAGGCACGAGGACGTGATCAAGGGGCCGGATGCCGACCAATTCCTGATGTCTTGCGGGGTCAGGTTCTGAAGGCCTCGCCAAAGGGACACTGGAGCCGAGTGTCCTGCGCCCCAGTGTCATGGGCCTCTTCCCTCTTCTTGCACTGATGAGTTCAGGGCCAGCTGTCTCTTCAGAAGATACCTGCTACCTGCTGGGCCGCGAGCTGGACCAGGGTCGGGGCAGCGGCCTCTGTGGTGAGCCAGATCTTGGTGGCCGATGCTGCCACACCGCAATCGTGGGCCCTGGGCTGGGCCAAGGCCTGTTCGGTCACCCTTACGTCTATGGCTATGACCTGGGTTTTGGTTCGGGTGGCGATGTCGGCCCCCATCCCCAGGGCCCCACCCACCAAGGCGCCCCCTGCTACCCCCGCGGCACTATGTGCGATGGCCAGTCCGGACAGAGCGCCAACCGCAGCGCCCGTGATCACGCCGTCCCTCATGATCCCGTCGTAGTACATGCCTATGTAACGGATGTTGGCCTGGATCAGGTAATCCGCCCGGTTCGGATTCGTGACGATCTGGTACCCTTTGCCCTGGATCATCCCGACCAGGACCGGTTGAAAACCGCCCACGAGTTCCGGGTGGTTCGTGGTGTGTTTGACCTCCACATAGACCGTCTTGGGGCTCTTGTTGATGGGCTGGAGGAACACGGACCGGTCCATCTTCACGTCTGTCTTCATCTCGCTGTAGTCTATGACCCGTTCCGTGGCCGCGCACCCCAGAAGGACCAGGGCCAAGCACGCCGAGATCCCGACGACCGCCAATTTCCTTCCCATGGATTTCACCTCCTTGAACATCGGACGAGCATGACCGAGCAGTCACGCTCTGTTTACCCCTGATCCAGGGCAGTCCCCTAAGGGCTCTTCTACTTGACGTCCCTCAGGACCACCAAGGCGTCCACCGCCACGGGCTGGCTTCCCCGAACTATCAAGGGGTTGACATCGACCTCCTGGATGGCATCCTGCTCCAAACCCAGGTTGCCTAGGGCGATAAGGCTTCGGCTCAGCACCTCCAGGTCCACGGCCTCCATGCCCCTTATGGCCTCCAGGATCTTTTGCCCCTTGATCTCCCTCATCATCTCCATGGCGTCCCGCCTCTCAATGGGGGCCACACGAAACGAGACGTCCCGGAGGATCTCGGTGAAGATCCCACCCAGGCCGAACATGACGCAAGGTCCGAACTGCGGGTCCCGGATCATGCCGATAACGAGCTCTCTGACTCCTTTGACCATCTCCTGGACCAGGAAACCGCCATCGAGTCCCTTGGCCCGCTTCTGGAGGGCCTTGAAGGCCCTGGTCAGGTCCCTCGAGTCCCTGAGTCCCACCTCGATGAGGCCCTTTTCCGTCTTGTGCGTGACCTCTGCGGAGCAGAACTTCAGGACCACCGGGTACCCGATGCCAGAGGCGGCCTCCTTGGCCTCGTTCAAGTCGTTGACCAGACTCTCCTTCACCACCGGGATTCCGTATGCCCCCAGGATTCGTTTGCTGTCGTACTCCGATAGGGCCTTTTGCCCCCGGCCCTGCGCCTCAGCCAGAATGCCTTGCACGTCGTTCATGGTCCGTCGCGCCCCCTGCGTCTCTTGAATTCCCGTCACCTCGAAGGTGTTGCACGTTCACTTGAAGTTCTGCTCGAAGATCTTCCGGGCCGTCTCCTTGTCCTCCTTGTCACCAGGGTCCCCGGTGTCAGGGGCATTGATGACCCACTCAAGCTCCTTCCTAGCCAGCTCCTTCTCGTCCATGGCCAGATAGGTCTCAGCGAGGAACACCCTCGTGAGGAAATTGTTCGGGCCCACCTCCAAACCCTTCTTCAGGTACTCCACGGACTCCTTCTTGCTCCCCCCGGCGAACCAGGGGAGCTTGTAGGCCATCCTCCCCAGGACCCGGTACGCCCCACCTTGCATGAACTTGGGGTCTAACTTGATGACCTTATTCATCTCCTCCTTTATGGGATCCACCAAAGAGAGGCTCTTGAGGACCCCCTTGGCCTCCCCGTAGACACCATAGTTCACACCTAGCCAATAGTGGCACTCGATGCAGTCGTCCCTCAGGGCCACCCCTTGCTTGGCGTACTCCACACCTTTCTCGAAGATGGCCAGCTTCTGGTCTTCAGGGCTGTGTCCCCCGAGCCACCAATGGGCCCTGGCCAGCTTCCACAAGGCCTCCACACTCTTGGGGTCCTGGACCAGGATCCCCTCGTAGATCTTGATGGACTCCTTGCACTTGGCGAGATCGGCCCTCTGGGCCCAAAGGGCGTCCGCCTTGCCCATCATCTCCTTGAGGTCCTCGGCATGGAGGACCCCCACCATGCACCAAATCCACAGGACCAGCACCCCCAGGAGCCCCCAGCTTCGTCGATGCCCCATGCTCACCTCCGTATCGTAACCACCGCGTCCGCCCTCAAACCTGCCGACCGACAAACTTTATACACCAAAGGGCATGCCCGTGTCCATCGCA
>CAZOXN010000100.1:0-7808 GCA_964583655.1 uncultured Desulfarculaceae bacterium
GCCCAGGCCCGTGGCCACGCAGAACCTATGCCAATACTTCTCCTCCGGGTGATGCACGCCCAGGATCCACTTGCCGTCCCTGCAGCGGAAGGTGTTGCGCAAAGGGGAGTGTTGCGATCTGACCCACGGAACGCTGGGGTCCACTGAGAGCCACCCGATGGACATGATGTTGGCATAGAGGAGCCACATGGCTGTGCTGTAAAGGGAGACATGGACCTCCTGGCCCATCCCCTTGCGCTCCCTCACCAGGAGGGCCGTTATGATGGCATGGCTCGCTGCGATGGCCGTGGCCTGATCCAGGACCCCCAGGTGGATGAGGCTCGGCTCCTTGGTTCCTGTCACGAACATCATCCCCGAACGGGCCTGACCCATGGGGTCGAATGCCCCCAGGTCGTTGAGGGGACCCTTGGGCCCATAGCCGGAGACGCTGGCGTATACGAGACGGGGATTGATCCTGGAGAGGGTCGCGTAATCGATCCCCAACCTCTTCTTGGTGCTCCTCCTCAGGTTGGTGAGGAAGACATCCGCCCCCTGTATCAGGCGACGGAACACCTCCCGTCCCTCTTCCCTCCTTATGTCCAGCCAGATCCCCCTCTTGTTCCTGTTGGAGAACTCGAACATGAGGCTGTCCCCGTTGGGGAGGGAGAAGTCCGTCTTGCCCACGTTTGTCCATTTTCGTTCCGGATCCCCCTGCCCCTCCTCGATCTTTATCACGTCCGCACCCAGGTCCCCCAGGATGGCATTGGCCCCGGGTCCGGCATGAAAGATCCCGTATTCCACCACTCGAATCCCATCCAGCGGCCCGCTTCCGTCTCCTCCCTTGTCCCGAATCCTACTCATCGCATCCCCTTTCCTGACACCCCCTCTGAGTTTGCCTTGGTCCCGGATCCTCCCCCCAGATCTTCCGGAAGACCTTCCACATGATGGATGTGTCCTTGGCGCCGAGCCCCTGGGCCTGGGCGACCTCGTTGATGAACTGGATCGTCCTCGCCAGGACGGGCGGTGCACCCTTCTCCTGGGCCATCTCCACGGCCAGGCGGAGGTCCTTGCAAAGGAGATCCACCGAGAAGGTGGGGTCATCGTAATCCTCGGCGCTGATCTTCCTGCCGAGCTCCAGGAAGAGGTTGCTCACTGTGCCGGCCTGGCTCGAGGTGATGGTGTCGAAAAGGAACTTGGGGGATATGCCCACCCTCTCGGACACGGCCATCATCTCCGCGGTCATGGCATTGATGGCGCCGAACATCATCTGATTCAACAGCTTGATCTTGTTGCCGCATCCCGATTCGCCGACATAAATGACCCTCGCGGCCAAGAGCGACAGAACCGGCATGCAGCGCCCCAGGTCCTCCTCCGCGCCCCCGACGGGCAAGGCCCAACGGCCCACGCTCACGGGACGTCCGAGCACCGGGGCATCCAGGTACCCGACCCCTCTCTTTCTGGCCAGTTGGGCCATCCGCACGCTGGTCTTCGGGTCCACTGTGCTCATGTCCACCAGGACGCTCCCGGGCCCGCAGGAAAGGAGGAGGCCACCCACGCACGCCGAGACCTGCTCAGGCCCCGGGAGGAACATGAGGATGACCTGGCACGAGGAGGCCACCTCTTCCAGGGAGGAGGCCACCTCCGCCCCTATCTGTCGGGCCTTGTGGCAGGCCCTGTCGGAGCTATCGTAGACCAGGACCGGCGTTCCACCTTCCAGGAGCCTCTGCGCCGCAGTGAGCCCCATCACACCGACACCTATCAAGCCTGTCTTTTCCAAGACCAGCCCCCCCCATGGCGATCTCCCTTGCCCGGCCTTCAATACTGACCACGCATCATCCAACCTGTCAAGAGGCAGGCTTTCGACCCGCACCACCGACAGAAGATGGCGTCACTGCCCCATGGATGGGCCAGGGCCCTCCTAGGGTCCCTCGAAAGGGCCGTGCCGGAAAGGAAAGAGGCCGACCCAGGCGATAAAATGGTACCGATTTCACATTTTCCTTGGCCCAGGGGTGGGCCTGTTAGGGGCCTGTGAGGATGACCCATCTCTGCCATCCCATGACAGGGCCTCGCTCGGCCGGAAGGCCGGATCGATAGAATTAACAATTAGATAACGTCATCTCATACCGGGTTTCGACGGGAAGAGGGGGCAGCCCAGGCTTTGACCCCTTGCAAGATTATTTTTCTTGACACGGAAAAATTTTGGGGATAAGAAGAAATCGGTTTCAGAGCAGGAGCTCTCGTAGTTGCGTCCTTTTCTTCACCCAGCCCCGGTTGAGCCCGGGCAAATACAAGGGAGGTGCGCGATGTCGGAGATGACGAGAAGGAGGTTCATGGGGACTACGGCCAAGATCGGGGGCGTTGTCGCTGCCTCGAGCGTGGCCCCGGCCTTTCTCCGGCATGCCTTGGCCCAGGACAAGCATGCCGAGTTCCTGAAGGCCAAGGTGAACTGGCGTCAGGCGGAAGGCGAGCAAGTGAAGATCCTGGTGACCCCGGCGCACTACTTCAACAAGTTCAGGGCCATCACGCCCCAGTTCAAGGAGCTGACTGGGATCAAGGTGGATTTCGAGGTCATCCCCCCACGGGAGATGAGGGAGAAGGCACTGTTGGACCTGGGGGCCAAGACGGCTACCTATGCCAGCCACACGGCAGACCCGATGTTCCTGTCCCTGTACGAGGCCAACAAGTGGGTCGATCCGTTGGACAACTACCTCAACGACCCCACCTTGACCGACAAGGCGTGGTTCGATGTGGAGGACATCATACCGCTGTGGAGGGCTGCGGACCAGGTCAAGGGGAAGCTCTATGGGATGCCAGTGGAAGGGGAGTGCACCATCCACATATACCGGCGAGACGTGTATGAACAGTTGGGCCTCGCCCCACCAGACACCCTGGAGGCCTTCGCTGAGACGGCCAAGAAATCCCATAAGTTCGACGGCAAGATCGCCGGGGCGGCCTTGAGGGGTTTCAGAGGTGCCGGGCAGAACATCTACATCTGGCCCTCCCTTTTTCTTGCGTGGGGAGGCAAGTGGTTCGACTCGGCCGGCAACCCCCAGGTCAACAGCGAGGCCGGGGTCAAGTCCTTGGAGTTCTATTGCCATCTCAACCAGAACTACGCCCCGCCCGGGGTGGAGAACTTCAACTGGCCTGAGATCATGGAGGCCTTCGCGGGGGGCAACCTGGTCCAGTACATAGACGCCAACTCCACCGCCTCGGTCATCGAGAACCCCAACAAGTCCAAGGTGGCCGGAAAGGTGGGGTACCGCCGTTGGCCCAAGGGACCATCAGGCCGCCGGGTGACCAGCATATGGAACTGGGCCATGCCCATAAACGCGGCCCTCACCCCCAAGAAGAAGAAGGCCACATGGCTCTATCTCCAGTGGCTCGCGTCTCGACCCACCCAGATGAGCTCTGCCATCTACATGGAGGGCCCGGACGCGGTCGTCCGCACCGGCGTGAACCGAATCTCCATATGGAGCGATGCGCAGTACCGAAAGGTCATAGGGTTCACCCCGGATTACGCCGACGTGGTCCTCACATCCCTGAAGGAGGACACGGATCCGGACTGGCGCCCTAGGGTCCCCCAATGGCCGAAGATCGGCGAGATCATGGCCGTGGCCGTTCAGGCCGCGCTGGTCAAACAGCAGACACCCAAGGCCGCCCTGGACGATGCCAACGCCCAGATCGCCAAGGTGATGAAGGAATAGCCGGATGAGGGCCCGAACGCGCCTTTACTCCCAGTGGGAGCGTTTCGGGTGGGCCATGAGCGCGCCCAGCATCCTATTCCTGCTGCTCATGGCCACCGTCCCCCTCATCTCCCTCCTGGTGATGGGGACCTTCCGCATCGACATGACGAACCCCATGCGAAACCGCTGGCTGGGCCTGGGGAATTATCTGGAGATGTTCCGAGACGCCAGGTTCTGGCATGCCCTTTGGGTCACCGCGGTCTATACGGTGTCGACGGTCCTCCTCCAGGTGGCCCTGGGGCTGGCCTTGGCCATGGCCCTGTTTCGTGGCTTCAAGGGTCAGAGCCTCATGAGGGTGAGCGTGCTCTTGCCCATGATCCTGGCGCCGGTCGTGGTGGGGCTTGCCTGGAGGACCATGATACTCACCCCGGAGTACGGGATCCTGGACTACATGGCGATCCTCCTGGGCCTGGGGTCCAAGCCTTGGCTGGTGGATCCCACGTGGGCCCTGGCCTCCGTCATCGTCATCCACACATGGCAATGGACCCCCTTTGCCTTCCTGGTCTTCCTGGCGAGCCTCCACGCCCTGCCACCGGAGCCGCTGGAGGCTGCCCTCATGGACACCAAGACGGCGTGGCAGAGGTTCAGGTACGTGATCCTCCCGATGATCAGGCCGGCCATAGTGATCGTGGTCATCTTCAGGACCATGATCGCCCTGAGGGCCTTCGCGGCCATCTTCTCTGCCACTGGGGGTGGCCCGGGCACGGCCACCGAGATATTGAACCTGTATGCCTACCGTGTCTCCTTCAACAGCCTGAACCTCGGTTATGGTGCGGCCCTAGGGACCATGCTGCTCATCATAACCGTGACGGTCTCCTCCATCTTCTTTCGGATGAGGAGGTCCGAGATCTCATGAAGGACGGGAGCGGGCTTTTGTGCTAGAGCGAGGGTCCAGATCACAGAAAGTGTTCTCAACGGGGATGACGTATGTCCTGCTGGTCCTGGTGTTGCTGGTGTGGGCCTTTCCGGTGATCTGGGTGATCATGACCTCCCTCAAGGGCAGGACGGAGATCTTCACCATACCGCCAACGATCTTCTTCAAGCCGACCCTGGAGCACTACGTCGAGGCATTGAAGACCCAGGACATCCTGCAGGGTGTGGTGAACAGCCTCCTCGTGGCTTCGGGGACTACTATCGTGACCCTCTTGATAGCCGTGCCCGCGGGATACGCCTTCGCAAGGGTCCGGTTCCGCTTCCGCAACCAGATGTCCTTCTTCGCCCTGCTCACCCAGATGGCCCCCCCCATGGGGCTCATCATCCCCTGTTTCTTCCTCCTGAATCGCCTGAGGATGCTGGACACTTACACGGGGCTCATCGCCATCCACATGACCCTGACAGTGCCCTTCAGCATCTGGCTCATGATCACCTACTTCCAGGACCTGCCCGTGGCCCTGGAGGAGTCGGCCGCCATCGACGGTGCCTCCCCTTTCACGACCTTCTTCCGGGTGGTCCTCCCGACGGTCTGGGGAGGGGTCGGGGTCACGGCCATCTTCGCCTTCATAGAATCGTGGAACGAGTTCCTGTACGCGGTGGTCCTGACTGGGAGCAGGACAAAGACGGCCACGGTGGCCATATTCGGGTTTCTGGCCGCTGAAGAGAGCCGGTGGGGGCCATTTACGGCCACGGGTGTGATGATCATGGCCCCTGTCATCCTCGTGGCCCTCTTCGCACAGCGCCACATCATCAAGGGGATGACCATGGGGACCACGAAGGGGTAGTGCCATGAAGAAGCGATGCAAGAGGCTCTTGATGCTGGGGCTGGACGCGGCCCTGCCCGACCTTCTGGTGCGTTTCTCGGAGGAGGGCGCCATGCCCAACGTCAGGCGGATCATGGAGAGGGGGCTCTTCTCCCGCATGATCACCACGTTTCCGCCGCTCACCGCTGCCGCCTGGGGGGCCATCGTGTGCGGGGCAGGGCCCGGGACCGCTGCCATCCCCAGCCTGATGGTCCACCTGCCAGGGGAGCCCCTAGACAAGTGGCACACCTCCTTCTCCAGGGAGATGCTCAAGGCCGAGACCCTATGGGAGGCCGGGGCACGCGTGGGAATGAAGGCGCTCCTGGTGAACTGGCCGGTGACCTGGCCCCTCGGGATCCAGAACGGGATCCAGGTGGCCGCCTCCCTGAACCCCCCCTTTCGCTTCTTCTACATGCCCCTTTGGGACATTGCCTCATCGGCGGTCTTCTCCAGTACGAGGGAAAGGTGCAACCAGGTCCCTGGGCGCGCGGTCAGCCTCACCCCGGTCCCTGCCTCTGGATGGACGAACCTCCCGGCACACCGGGGGACCCCGTTGGAGATGGGGATCGACGTGCCACCCACCTATGCCAAAGGCCTCAGGTACGACGTGGTGATCCTGGATTCCTCTGGAGGGGGGTACGACAGGCTCCTAGTGGCGCGGGGAAAGGACGCAGCCCGGGCCGTGGCAGATCTCCGGGAGGGGGGGCGCAGCCCATGGATCACCGAGACCTTCTCCACGTCCCAAGGGAGGCGCCTGGGGCGTTTCTACCTCCACCTCGTGCGGCTGAAGGGGCCAGGAGACTTTCGTCTCTATCAGAGCGCCATCAACACGGCCGAGCCCTTCACCCTCCCGCCCGAGCTGACCGAGGAGTTGGTCCGAGCCGCAGGGCCTTACATGGAGGTGGACGACCCATGGGCCTACATGGACGGCTGGGTGGATCTGGATTTCTACCTGGACCAGCTCACGGCCCATAACGATTGGTGGGAGAAGGCCACACGATTCGGCCTGAGGAAGATCGACTGGGACATGGCCTTCAGTTGGGTGGGGACCATCGACCACGTGCAACACGTCCTCTATGGCGGCATAGACCCCAAGGCGAGTTACTACGACCCTGCGCAGGCCCCCACCATCATGGGCCACATCCGAAGGGTCTACTCCGAGGTTGATGAACGCATAGGGAGGATCCTCGAGGACGTGGACCTGGGGGAGACCCTGGTTTGCCTGGTATCGGACCACGGCTTCTCTAGTATCGAGTGGAACCCTTATCTCAAACATCACCTGGCCAAGGCAGGTCTCCTACACTTCGATCTGGATCCTGAGACAGGCGAGATGCTCATCGACTGGAGCAGGACCAAGGCGTTCCCATTGGAGCCATGTCACGCCCACATCTTCGTGAACCTCAAGGGCCGTGATCCACATGGGATCGTGGAGCCGGAGGATTACGGCAAGGTCCAGGAGGAGATCATAGACGCCCTCCTATCCATGCGGGATCCGGCCACCGGGACCCGTGTGGTGACCCTGGCGGTGCGCAAGGAGGAGGCCGGCACCCTGGGGGTCTTCGAGAACCAGGGGTTCGACCGGGTCGGGGACGTTCTCTTCGCGCTTCGGCCCCAGTACATGGCCAACCCGTTCATCTATCCAGCGGCAGTGAGGTACAGGGACAACACCGAGAGGGTGATCCCCAACCCCGAGGGGTACGAGCCGGCCATGCTCCACAGAAACTTCACGGGCGTTCACCTCTCCCTGCCTGCCATCCGTGAGATGCACGCAGCGCTGCTCTTGGCCGGAGAGGGGGTCCCCACCATGCGACGCAGGGATCCCATGAACGTGGTGGACCTCGCTCCAACATTGGCCCATCTCTTGAGCCTGCCGACCCCCAGGGATGCCGAGGGAAATGTCCTCAAGGAGATCCTCGGGGCAGGGTGAGAGGCGAACGCGTCGGGGTGAATCTCGTGGGCAAGAAACTGACCATGCAGGACATAGCCAATTTGGCCGGCGTCTCCAAGGCGACAGTCTCCAGGTGCATCCATTCCCCGCACCTGGTCCGCCCCGAGAAGCGCGAACGCATAAGGAAGATCATCGAATCGCACCATTACGTCTACGATGCCATCGCCGGCGACCTCTCGCGCAAGCGCTCCTCCGTCATAGGGCTGATCATCCCGACCATAAAGAGCTCTATCTTCGCCAGCTCCACCCACGGCATCCAAGAATACGCCAGGCAGAACGGCTTCTCTGTCCTCATCGGAAACAGTAACTACGACTCCGAGTCCGAGGCGGGGTTGCTCAAGCTCTTCCAGCAGCGCCGCGTGGCGGGCCTCATCCTCACAGGGGTCACCACAGGGGTCAAGG
>CAZOXN010000101.1:0-7760 GCA_964583655.1 uncultured Desulfarculaceae bacterium
GCAGCTCCCTTGGTGCGTAAATGGTAGTACTCCTGAGCCTGAATGGCAACGTGGGAAGATGAGGACCGAGGGGGGGGCTTTCTCTACCTAGGCCAATTTGATGGGCACAAGGGAGATGGCTTGCGTGGGGCGTGGTCATGATAGATCTTGACTCACTCACTCCTTACGAGATACTGGACGTTTCCCCAAGGGCCACCATCGCGGAGATCAAGAGGGCCTTTCAGATCGCCCTGAGGACCTATGGTGGTGACCATATGGCTACCTTTGGTCTGTTCACCGAAGCGGAGCGAGAGGAGATCCTGAATCGAGTGCACGAGGCATACAACATCTTGACAGACCCAGAGCTTCGCCGGCAGTACGACGAGGAGCTCAGGATCCAGGGGCATTTCCCCCCGGACAAGGCAGTGGAGGCCCCCCCGAGGGAATCGGCGCAAACCCATCAGTTTCGGAGGGGCCTCGCGGACCTCGGGAAGATGGAGGATCCAGAGGTACGGCAGGAGAAGGAGCGTCTCATCCGAGAGCTCTTGGCGGCAGCAGAAGAGAGCGGCGATTGGTCGGGGGCGCTGCTGAGACAGGTGAGGGAGATCAGGGGCATAAGCCTGGATGAGATAGCACAACATACCAAGATCAGCCGGGGACACCTGAGGAACATCGAAGAAGACTCCGTCGAATACCTCCCTCCGGACGTCTATGTCAAGGGTTTCATCGTTCAGTTCGCCAAGCTGCTGGGTCTTGATCCGGAGAGGGTGTCACCGCGGCTGATGGAGCAAATAAGGAGGAGGAGGGGGGAAAGGTAGCGTCGGATGGTTCTGTTCCGCCAAGTATCTGCCCTGGGGGCGCCGACCCCCAGGGCCGGCCTCGGGGCGATCAGTCGGAAACGGGGAAGGCAGAGGAAGACTCCAAGTGATTGAGCAGATCCGTGCTGCATGGGAAGGTCTGAGGTCCAAGGCGTTTCCGGATCCCTCCTGCTCACCTCTCGTGGCGGAGGTGCGGGCGGATCTCGCCAATATCACGACCTTTGGTTCTGGATGTGTCCAGACCTTTCTCCAGAGGGGTCGGCTCAGCCCGAGTCACCACACTGTCCTGGTCAGGTGTCTCAACGCCCTTCAGGCGCTTGACGGCAAGATTGCCCTTGCCTCACGCGCCGACACCGGGTGTGATCCACACGAGATCGAAGAGGTCAGCTCTTACAAGGAGTCCCTGGAGAGGCTCTTGGAGGCGATAATCATCTTCTCGGGCACCTCGTGCGAGGATCGCGACAGGTGCTGAAGGGCATATCATCTCTTGCGGAATCGCTCCCGGATCTCTTCCTGCTCCTGAGGGGTCAACTCATCAGGGCGTCTCAGCCTCTCCCTGAGTTTCCCCCTCTCCTCTGGTCTCAGGGTCTTCCATTGCTCGAAGCGTTCACGCAACAAGGTCCGGTCAGTGGGAGGGAGCCGTTTCCACTGCTCCAACCGGTCGCGCAGCCTGTTGCGTTCCTCGGAGGGCAACGACTTCCACTCCTCCAATCTGCCCCTCAGCCTGGCCTTCTCCTCTGGGGAGAGCCTCTCATACTGCCTCAGACGCTCCTTGGCTTGGGGTGATATAGGGGTCGGGGACTCCAGGGGCCTCCTGATGGGCTCCTTTCGCTCGGGGGGCCGGAGATCACGACCGTGCGGTGTCGCCTCGAACGGAGGAGGGGGCCCCGTAGTCTCTCCTGGCATCTGGCAAAAGGCCGCAGAGGACCACAACGCCATGACCACCACTCCCAGGAGCCCCATGGTCTTCATTCTATCTCTCGCCGACTACCTTGGCTGTCCTTGAACCCTTGCGGCAGCCTCATCAGAGTCTTGCCTCGCGGTTATCTACGATCTTCACCAGGCTCTGTACGATCTCCATCTCCTCCAGGAGGTCTAATTGCTCCAGTAGATCCATCTCCTCAACGATCATCGTCTCCTCGGATTCGAGGATTGCGGTGCTCACCAAGGAGGTCGGCTGGTCGCTTCCGCGAAGCCCGAACCATCCCACCACTACGATCAGGAGGGATGCCGCAACCAGGGCGGGGATGGAGCGCAATGGTATGCATCTGGCCACTCTTTGCCACCAAACCAGACGAGATTCTTCCTCTACGGCCGACGAGATAGAGCGCAGGAGCCTCGCCTCGGCCTCCGGGGAGAGCCCAGGATCTCTCATCTCCTCGCGGACCATCTCGAGCAAGCGCAAGAGCCTCTGGCGCTCCTCGCTGCACCTCCTGCAACCCTTGAGATGTGCCTCCCACTGCTGCCTTTGCTCCGGTGGGATCTCCCCGTGGACGTCCAACAACAACCACTCCATGCGGTCGGGGCAGGCCTCCATCCCTACCTCACCTCCTCATCTCTCACTTCCAATCCTTCAAGGCCTCCTGCAGTGAGCGGGTTGCCCTGAAGAGGTGGCTCTTTACCGTTCCCTCGGCAGCATCCATGACCTTGGATATCTCCCTGATGTTCATCCCGTGCAGGACCTTCAGTTGAAACGCGACCCGTTGCCTCTCTGGCAAGGAGGCCATGGCCCTCCTCAGTCTCCTGGAGAGCAGTTTGCCACTCAGGACCTCAAGGGGGTTGGAGTCTATCGCAGGGTCGGGCTCCGTCGCCAGCGGCTCTTCATCGCCCTCCTCATCTGCTTGGCGCGACCTCGAGAAGGATAGCATCTGCTCCCACCTCCTGCGCCTCCTCCTGCCGTCGAGACAAGTATTGATGACGATACGATATAGCCAGGTGTAGAACGTGGATTCCCCCCTGAACTTCCTGAGGTTCCTGAACGCCCTCAGAAAGGCCTCTTGCGTCATGTCACTCGCTTCTTCGGTGTTTCCCTCGCACATGTGATGGGCAATGGAATGGACCCTCCCTTGATGGCGCCTCACGAGTTCCTCGAATGCCCACGGCTCGTTTCCCTGGGCGCGCTCCACGAGTTCTTCGTCTGTGAGATCCATGGAGGGGACTTCCCAGTGTCGCCGTCCTTCACCCCTTTGGCAAAGGACAGCCTTGAGTGACTTGTAACACAGGAGCTCCTCGGGGACAACGACGACCCAAGAGGTTGTCGCTCCTGAGGCGACTGAGCCCATCTCTCCTCCCGCCGCGGCACCGATGCCGAGTTGTCCAAGAGCCGCCATGGAAGCCCCTCGCGGACCCAAAAGATTGGACCGCCAGTGTGGGAGACGGGTTTACCGGATGGATCCGCACGTGCTCATGCAGGCTCAAAGGCAAAATAGACCCTCTGCACATTCACGACCTCCCTTCCCTTCTCCACAGGGACCGGAGGTACCGGGAACACATGCAGCTTCACGCGATGGCCTTCCTTGAGCTGCCCGACAGCGGCGTTGACTATCCTGGCGAAGATTCGCAACTGGCCGTCGAGATCCACCAAGGCATGGATCAGTGGCGTCTCGAACCCCAGGGGGACACCGACCTCCTCCTCGGTGACCACCAAGACGGTCCCTTCCTTTGGGAGATCCACCCACTCCAACTTGTCCGACAGACACTCCGGACAAACCACCCTCGGGGGAAATGCGCGATTCCCGCACTCAGTGCAGCGGGTGGTGGTGAATCTGCCCTCCTTTAGATGGTCGTAGAACGGATGCACTCGATTGAACTCCGGGGACTGCTGGGGATAAAGATCCATAGAGCCAATGTACTTGCCCTTGAAGAGATCCATGGACTCCATCATGCCTCCCTCCCATACACCACCACGGTGTGTGCAGCGATGAATCCGCTCAGGTTGTGCGTGAGCCCCAATTGTGCCCCTTGGACTTGTCGAGCCGCGTCTCCTCTCAGCTGCTTGGTGATCTCTATGGCTTGTCTGATCCCCGTGGCACCAAACGGGTGGCCGCAGGACAAGAGGCCGCCGTCGGTATTGACTGGGACCCTCCCTCCGAAATCCGAGAGGCCTTCTTGGACGAACCGGCCCCCTTCGCCCTTGGGGCAGAACCCGAGGTCCTCGTACTCGATGATCTCCGAGATGGTGAAACAGTCATGGGTCTGTGCCACGTCGATATCCGTGGCCTTCACGCGCGCGGCTTTGTATGCCTGCTCCGCGGCTACCTTCAGGCTCTCCCAGGTCGTCCAGTTCGGCATGTTGGCGGACATGTTATGAAGGGATGCCTGACCAGTGCCGCGGATGTAAACGAGGGGCTTGTCGGTGAGGTCCTTGGCCTTTTCCTCACAAGCCAATATCACCGCAGCAGCACCGTCGGTGATGGGGCAGCAATCATATAGCTTCATGGGTCGCACGATGGCCTTTGCATTCAGGGCAGTATCCAGGGTGATGGGTTCTTGAAACTGCCCCATGGGATTGTTGAGCCCGTTTCGTCTGTTTTTCACCGAGACCATCGCCATCTGCTCCTCGGTAGTCCCGTATTGCTTCATGTGCTGCTTGGCCACCATGGCGAAGGCCGAGGGTGGCAGGCCGAGCCCCTGCGCCCCATCCCAGTCATGATCCACCGAGGCCATCTCGCTGTAGAAGACCTCCCATCTCTGAGGCATGTAAAGTTTTTCCCCTCCGATGACCATTACCACGTCGGCCACCCCCGCCTTGATGAGCCCGTAGGCCATTATGATACCAGAACTCCCGCTGGCACAAAGAAGCTCCACCCTGACGCAGATACTGCGCGGCTTGATCCCCAAGTGCTCTGCCACGAGGGGAGCCAGATGAGTCTGAAACGAGCAGCGCTCTGTATAGGCGGAGCTGACGATCAAGCCGTCGACATCCTTGTTGGTCAGGTGAGGGTTATCGGCAAAGCAGGCCTTGCCCGCTTCTTGAAACATATCCCTCTGAGATGCGCTTCTGACTCCCCATTTGGACATCCCCCCAGCTATGACACAGACGTTTCTCATGCCACACCTCCGTGGGCCCAGCGATTTGTTGGCTTCTAACAACGTCGCATTATAATACGGAGGCGATGGGAATTGTCAAATCGACCTCCGAGGGCCAGGGCGATCCCAGAGGCCCTAGTGGAAATGTGTGGTGCCCGCCACCTCCTTCATGCGGGCGGGTCGCCAAGCCCCAACGGGATCACCGTGGCGGCGCGAGGTCCAACGAGAGGGGCCTCCCGGATGGGTTCGCGGCGTGTTGATTCCAAAGGCTGCGTGGTCTAGGATGTGCAAGATCCTGGGACGTTGCCGGCGGGCCCTCTGGGGTCGTCCTAGAGATGCGCGGCGTGGTCGGGGAGGGGGCTCACGGTCGTTTGACGGCTAGGAGTCTGGCAAGGGGATGGTGCCCATGGCGAGAGTCGGTTTGGTCTCGAGGTGCCTTTTCTTGGGGCTGCTCATGGGCCTTTCCTCGTTGACGGGATGCCCAGCGAAGGAAGAGCCGTATACTGCGCTCTATGACGAGCCAGAGGGAAAGGTGGAAAAGGTGGAGGGGGATGCGCTGGTGCATCGAGCAGGGACGAGGGCCCCGGTACACCTTCGCCTGGGGGATCCCCTTTTTCAGGGGGATGTTGTGAGGACCCAGGGCTCTGCATCCCTGGAGATTCGCCTCGTAGACGGGACGGTGCTGATGGTGCGTCCGTTATCCCGGTTCAGGCTCAATGAAAGGATGGCTGGCGGTGGTCAGGCGCCATCGGTCATGCTTTTCTCCGGCAGGATCCTGAGCCGGGTCTTGAGCGTGACCGAGGAAGACCTGTTCTCAGTGGAGACCCCTGCGCTGGTAGCGAGGACCCGAGGGACGGAGTTCGAGATGGGGATCTCTGAGGACCTGGGGGGTCTGATAGCCGTTTACCATGGAAAGGTGGAGCTGTTGACGGAAGGCGAACCCGTGATGCTGGGCCCCCAGAGAGAGGCGGAGCTGGAATTCGTCGATGGGCCGCCCTTGGTGCGGCAGTTCAAGGACAAGGGTGATACCGACTGGGCGGCCTGGATGATGTCGAGGTCACGCGACCTGGCCGGTCGTATGGCAATGCTCTCGGAGAAGATCCCTGCCCATTTGTCTGATCTCCGCGCGAGAAGGGAAGATGAGAGGTCTGCCTTGACGAGGCGCCTCGGAGAGATCGAGCCCTTGGCCCGGGAAATAGCGCAGGCGAAAGTCAAGGGGGATTCCAAGGCACTGGATGACTTGGTGCGAAGATTCCAGGAGAGCTTCGAGGGACATAGGCAATGCGTGAGACGCCTTCAGACCGTGGGGAACCGGGTGGAGGCGCTCAACGTCCACGCGGAACACCTGGTCAGCAGGGCAAAGGGGCTCAAGAAGGCGTTGGGGAAAGGATATGACCCGGTCGTGGGCTCGCTGAATCGCGTGTTGGAGGGCAGGAAGGAGGCCTTGAAGGCGGTGGAGGAGGACCGTGTCCTCCTGCGCGATCATCGCAAACAGGCCAAGCTCCTTCTGGAAGCAGTACCGGAGGCGAAGAGGACAGTCAAGGACCTCGAAGATGCGGGGAAGAGGGCTGAGCCCAAGAAGGTGGCCCCGCAACAGATGAAAAAGGGACCCCCGCCCTCTTCCCGAAAGCCGCCGGGTGGACCGACTGCGGAGAAGGACAAGGTCAAGAAGTACCCCGCTGGGCCCAAGACGCAGGAGAAAAAGGCCACAGAGAAGTCGCAGGAAAAGGGCAAGACGAGGACCGTGCCTCCAAGAGGAACGGGCGACAAGGCGCAGGAAAAGTCCAGGTAAGGAGCGTGGTCCCGGCCTCAACGATCAAGCACTGAGGTCCTTCGCCTGCGTTTCATTTCGCATATTGGACAGCACGGGTCTCCCTGATCACCAGCACCTTGATCTGCCCCGGATAGGTCAGTTCCTTCTCGACCTTCTTGGCGATGTCGTAGCTCAAGAGGGCCGCCTCTTCGTCCGCCACCTTCTCGCTGTCCACGATTATCCTGATCTCTCGGCCGGCTTGGATGGCGTATGACTTGCTCACCCCTTTGAAGGAGTTGGCTATCCGCTCCAAATCCTCCAGGCGTTTCACGTAGCTCTCCAGCATCTCCTTTCTGGCCCCTGGTCTGGCGGCTGACAATGCATCAGCGGCCTGGACCAAGACCGCCAGCACGCTCGTTGCCGGCTCCTCATCGTGGTGGGCGGCAATGGCATTTACGATCTTGGGAGATTCTCCGTACCGCTTCGCCTGTTCGGCCCCGATGGCCGCATGGGAACCCTCCACCTCATGGTCGACGGCCTTGCCGATGTCATGAAGGAGTCCGGCTCGTCTTGCCTGGCGGACGCTCAGGCCCAATTCTGCGGCCATGATCCCGCAGAGAAAGGCCACTTCGATGGAATGCTGCAAGACGTTTTGGGCGAAGCTGGTGCGGTATTTCAGAGTCCCCAATAGCCTGATGAGCTCAGGGTTGATCCCATGTACCCCTACATCGAAGGCAGCCTGTTCGCCGGCCTCTCTGATCGTGATCTCCATCTCCTGTCTTACCTTCTCGACCACCTCCTCGATCCGTGCTGGGTGGATCCTCCCGTCGCTGATAAGGCGCTCCAGAGAGAGCCGAGCTACCTCGCGACGGATCGGGTTGTACCCAGACAATATGACGGCCTCCGGGGTGTCGTCTATGATGAGATCGATCCCCGTTGCCGCCTCCAGCGCACGGATGTTCCTACCCTCCCTTCCGATAATGCGGCCCTTCATCTCGTCGCTCGGTAAACTCACCACAGAGACAGTCTTCTCGCTCACGTAATCTGCTGCGTAGCGCTGTATGGCGAGGGCTATGAGCTCCTTGGCCTTCTTGTCCGCCGCTGCCCTGGTTTCATCCTCTATCCTCTTGAGCAGCTTGGCTGCCCTTTCCTTGGCGTCCGTCTCGATGGACTGGATGAGC
>CAZOXN010000102.1:0-7727 GCA_964583655.1 uncultured Desulfarculaceae bacterium
AAGACCCTGCAGAAATCCGAGGAGGCGCTTCAGCGTTTCCAGGAGAAAGAGGACATCGTGGCCCTGGAGAGCATCCTGTCCGGCGGGGGGGGGAAGGGGGAGGGGAACATCCTGGCCCAGAAGCTGGGGGAGCTCAACTCCAATCTCACAGCGGCCAGGACCGAGCGCATCGGCCAGGAGATCCTGTATCGCCAGTTGGAGGAGCTTTCCAAGAAGCCTGGGATGATCGAGTCGGTCCCGCCCGTGATGCAGAACTCCCTCATCCAGAACCTCAAGGGCAACTACATAGAGCTCACCCGCCAGCTCTCGGAGCTGCGCGAGAAGTACGGGGAGAAGCACCCGCGCATGCTGGCCCTCCAGCAGGAGATCCAGAACATCCAGGCCCGCATAGCCACGGAGGTGAACAAGGTCGCCAAGGGTGTGGAGGTCCAGTACAAGGTGGCCTTGGCCAAGGAGCAGAGCCTTCAGCATGCCCTGGAAAAGGCCAAGCAGGAGATAAACGAGCTCAACAAGAAGGCCATCCAGTACGGGGTGCTCAAGAGGGAGGTGGAGTCCAACAGGCAGCTCTACGACATGGTCCTCAAGAGGACCAAGGAGACATCCCTCACCAGCGGGCTCAGGTCCACCAACATCTTCATCGTGGATCGGGCCGAGGTCCCGCGCTCCCCGGTGAGGCCCAAGGTGCGAAGGAACATCCTCCTGGGTGGCCTCATCGGCCTCTTGCTGGGTGTGGGCCTGGCCTTTTTCCTCGAGTACCTGGACAACACGATCCATGGCCCGGACGAGGTGAAGCAATATCTGGGGGTCCCTTTCCTGGGCCCTGTGGGCATCGCTGATGTCAAAGGCGACGTGGCCTCGGGGGAGCTCATGGTCCTGAGGGAGCCCAAGTCCAACTTCGCTGAGTCCCTCAGGAACATCCGCACCAACGTCATCTTCTCCCTCACCGAGCCAGACCAGCGTTCCCTGGTGGTGACCTCCCCTGGTCCGCTGGAGGGAAAGACCGTCATATCGTGCAACCTGGCGGTGATCATGGCGCAGATGGGGAGGCGGGTCCTCCTCGTGGACGCGGACATGAGAAAGCCCAGGGTCCACAAGGTCTTCGGGACCTCTTCCGAGCCGGGCCTGAGCAACCTGATCCTGGGCAGGTGCAGTGCTGAGGAGGCTGCTCGGGAGACCCGCATCAAGTCCCTGAAGCTGATCCCTTCGGGCACCCTTCCCCCCAACCCGTCCGAGCTCCTCTCTTCCAAGAGGATGGGGGAACTGTTGGGGAAGCTCAAGGGGGAGTTCGACTTCATCGTCTTCGACTCCCCGCCCATCCTATCGGTGACAGACGCGGCAGTCCTGGCCGGCATGGCGGACGGGGTCGCCCTGGTGGTGAAGGCCTCATCCACCACCAAGGACCATGCCGTGCGTGCCCTGGAGCACCTGTGGGACGTTCGCGCGCGGGTCCTGGGGGTGGTCCTGAACCAGGTGGACTTTCAGAAGGAGCGGTATTACTACAGCTACTACTACAAGTATTATTACTACTACACAGACGACGGGCAGAGGAAGGAACGCCGCTCCCGCCACCAGGGCAAGGGCAGGAGGACCTACGGCACCGGCCAGAAGGCGGAGCCCAAGGGGTTGGAGACGTGAGGCGAAAAGGGACGGCACCACCCCTGTGCAGCGCATCGCCCTGCGATCCAGGAGGGCCAGTTGTGGCGGTCCTGGCAAGGGACACCTGGGGTGCTGCACCTGAGGCATCGGCGTGATCGACCTCCACTGCCACATCCTCCCTGGACTGGATGATGGCCCCAGGACCGACGAAGAGGCCCTGGAGATGTGCCGCATGGCCTGGCAGGACGGGGTCCGCCAGGTGGTGGCCATGCCCCACACCCTCAACGGGGTCTATTACAACGAGGGCCAGACCATCCTGGAGGCGGTGGAGGCCTTGAACCGGATGCTGCGGGGGCGCGGCCTGGGATTGGAGATCCTGCCAGGGTCCGACGTGCGGGTGGACCCGGACTTGAAGGCCCTGCTCAGGGACGGTCGAGTCATGAGCATAAACAACACGGGAAGGGCAGTGATGCTCGAGCTGCCAGACTACTTCCCCCCAGGGCCCATGGCCCGCTTCTTCCAGGCCCTCCTCGGGGAGGGGATAATGCCGGTGGTGAGCCACCCCGAGCGCTGTGCCCAGTTCCGGGATCGAGGCCTGCTCAGGGAGATGGTGGAGCTCGGGGCCGTCACGCAGGTGACCGCCATGAGCCTCACCGGGGAGTTCAGCCGGGAGATCCAGGCCGTGGCCCGTTCTTTCCTGGAGGAGGGGCTGGTGCACGTGATCGCGAGCGACGCCCATTCCGCCCATCATCGCCCCCCGGTCCTCTCGAGGGCAGTGGCCGCGGCATCGGAGGTGGTGGGGGAGGAGGCGGCTAGGGCCTTGGTCACGGACAACCCGAGGGCCATAATAAACGGGCTGAGGCCCGGTGGAGATGGGGCCTCGGCCGGCGGATCCAATGGCGGGCGCACCTGATGGAGCGAGACCATGAAAGAGACCCAACGGACGAGCTCCGGTGGTTCGTGGTCCAGACCAATCCCAGGGAGGAGGAGCGCGCCTTTCATCACCTGTGCGAGAAGGGCTTCGAGACCTTGTTCCCCAAGATCCAGGTGGTGCGATACCGTGAGGCCAAGGTTGGCCTGGTGGTGAAGCCCATGTTTCCCTCTTACATCTTCGCCCGTTTCCGCACCCCCGAGGAGGTACCGTTCGTCCACTGGACCCGTGGGGTAAGGAGGATCCTGGGGGCAGAGGGGGAGCCTCTGCCGGTGCCCGATGAGGCGGTGGGGCTCATACGGGGGCAGATGGACGACAGGGGGGTGGTGAGGGTCGGACGCAGGCTCAGGCCCAAGGACCGCGTGCGCATAAAGTCCGGCCCGTTCAAGGATCTGCTGGGGATATTCGAGAGGGAGATAGACGATCAGGGGCGGGTGGAGATACTGCTCAATCTCGTAGGTTATCAGGCCAGGGTGCACCTGCACGAGTCCCTCCTGGAGAGGGTGCCGTGAAGGGGGGCACAGTGGGACGTTAGGACTGGGGTGTGCGCCATGTTGCTCAGATCCTGTCTGATTTGTGACCATCACGAGATCCGTCTGGAGGACGAGGTCCGCAAGAGCTTCTGTAACAAGGAGAACTGCTGGGCCCGTTACTCCAAGTGTGTTGTCCAGCGGGCAGTGGAGCGGTTTCTGGAACAGGACAGGGTGGATGCCCCGAGCCAGTTCTCCGCCATAGCCCATGTCTACGGCGAGCAGTGAGGCGGCCGCGGACGAGGTGATAGGCGGGGTGAGCGCGGAGGATCTCTCCTGAGGAGACGGACCCCGGGGATGCCATGAGGGCGCTCATCACCGGCATTACAGGACAGGACGGATCGTACCTGGCAGAGCTGCTCCTGGAGAAGGGATACGAGGTCCATGGCCTGATACGTCGCGCCAGCACCTTCAATACGGACCGCATAGAGCACATCTACCAGGACCCGCACGATCCCGAGGCGCGGCTCTTCCTCCATTACGGCGACCTCTCCGACTCTGGCCAACTGACCCACCTCATCTACAACATAAGGCCTGACGAGATCTATCACCTGGCTGCCCAAAGCCACGTGCGGGTGAGCTTCGACATGCCGGAGTACACCGGAGACGTGGCCGGCCTGGGGACGACCAGGATACTGGAGGCCTTGAGGAGGAGCGGCGTGGAGGCCCGTTTCTACCAGGCCTCCTCCTCTGAGATGTTCGGCAGCTCGCCACCGCCCCAGAACGAGGAGACCCCGTTCAGGCCCAGGAGCCCGTACGCCGCCGCCAAGCTGTATGCCTATCACATGGTGAGGAATTACCGGGATGCCTACGGTATCTTCGCCTCCAACGGGATCCTCTTCAACCACGAGTCCCCGAGGCGCGGGGAGACCTTCGTCACGCGCAAGATCTCGCGGGCAGTCTCGAGGATTCGGTACGGTCTCGAGGAATGCCTGTACCTGGGCAACCTGGAGGCTCGCAGGGACTGGGGCTACGCCCCGGATTACGTGGAGGCCATGTGGAGGATGCTCCGGCACGAGGTGCCCGACGACTTCGTGGTGGCCACGGGCGAGAGCCACTCGGTCAGGGAGTTCTGTGAGGCCGCCTTCCAAGAGGCGGGGATGGAGATCGAGTGGAGGGGCAGGGGTCTGGAGGAGGTGGGGATCCTGGCCTCTGTGGCCAGGAGGGACGATGGCCCCGCTGATCTTGGCTCGGGCCTGGCCTCGAGGGACCGGGAGGGCTCGGTGGTGGTGCGCATCGACCCGCGCTACTTCAGGCCCACGGAGGTGGAGTCTCTGTGTGGCGATGCCTCCAAGGCCAGGGAGACCCTGGGGTGGCGCCCCTCGGTCAGCTTCCGCCAACTGGTGAGCATCATGGTTCGGGCGGACACCGAGGCCCTGGCAGAGCTCCATCGCTGTCAGGACGTGATGAGGAGGATCCTCAAGGAAGGAGGCCCGCCTCCATGACGACCATTGATGCGGGTTGCGGAGGCGAGGTCCGGGGGTGCTGGTTTCGGACCCGCACGTCCCCGTGGTACAGGCAGTGAACCCTCACTCCAGGATCTACGTCGCCGGCCACAGGGGCCTCGTGGGCTCCGCCATCGTGAGGCGCCTTCGGGCCGAGGGGTACAGGCGCCTGCTGGTGCGCACCCACGGGGAGCTGGACCTGGAGAGCCAGCTCGCGGTGGAGTCCTTCTTTCAGGAGGAGCGACCGGAATACGTCTTCCTGGCAGCGGCCAAGGTCGGGGGTATCCTCGCCAACGCCACCTATCCGGCTGAGTTCATATACCGCAACATCATGATCGCGGCCCACGTGATCCACGCATCCTGGAGGGCCGGGGTGAGGCGCCTCCTCTTCCTAGGTTCGTCCTGCATCTATCCCAGGGAATGTCCCCAGCCCATGAGAGAAGGGCACCTCCTCACAGGCCCCCTGGAGCCCACCAATCAGCCTTACGCTGTGGCCAAGATCGCTGGCATGGTCCAGTGTGAGGCCTACAACCGCCAGTACGGGACGCGCTTTCTGGCCGCCATGCCCACCAATGTCTACGGCCCTGGGGACAACTTCCATCTGGAGACAGGCCACGTGGCCGCTGCCCTGGTGAGGAAGTTCCACCTGGCCAAGCTGGCCTCCCATGGCGACTGGGAGGGGATCATGGCGGACCAGAGGCGCTTCGGGACCATCCCCGGGGATTTCCTGGCCTCGCTGGTCTCCATATCGCGGGCCGCGGGGCACGGGGCCCTGGTCCCGGCCCTCGCCGCCGAGGCCGATGCCCAGGACCTCCCGCCAGCGGTGCCCCTTTGGGGGAGCGGCCGGGCACGCCGGGAATTCCTGCACGTGGACGACCTGGCATCGGCTTGCGTGTTCCTCATGGGGCTGCCTGACCAGGCCTTCGACTCCTTGGTCTTCCCCGCGGAGGCGGGGGGCGAGGGGCGTGGTCTCCCCATGCCCCTGGTGAACATCGGGACAGGGGAGGACTTGACCGTCCGGGAGTTCGCGGCCCTGGTGGCGGAGGTGGTGGGATACAGTGGAGAGGTCAGGTTCGATCCCGGCAAACCCGATGGGACGCCCAGGAAGCTCCTGGACGTCTCCAGGATCAGGGGCATGGGTTGGCGGCCAGGGATACCGCTGCGGGAAGGGATCGAGCTCACGTACAGGTGGTACCTGGGGCAAGGGCGAGGGGAGGGGGCGTGAAGGAGTCCGCTCAGAAGCGGGTCTTGGTCACCGGGGGGGCCGGCTTCCTCGGCTCGCACCTTTGCGAGCGTCTGCTCAGGGCGGGCCATGACGTCTTGTGCGTGGACAATTTCTATACCGGGACCAAGAGGAACATCGCCCACCTTCTGGTGGATCCGTATTTCGAGCTCCTGCGGCACGACATCACGTTTCCCTTGTACGTGGAGGTGGACGAGATATACAACCTGGCCTGCCCGGCCTCCCCCATCCACTACCAGAACGACCCGGTCCAGACCACCAAGGTCAATGTCCACGGTGCCATCAACATGCTGGGCCTGGCCAAGCGCCTGAAGGCGAGGATCCTCCAGGCCTCGACCTCCGAGGTCTACGGAGACCCGACGGTCCATCCCCAACCCGAGTCCTACCTGGGCAATGTCAACCCCATAGGCCCCAGGTCCTGTTACGACGAGGGCAAGCGCTGCGCCGAGACCCTATTCTTCGATTACCACCGGCAGCACGGGCTCAAGATAAAGGTGGCGCGAATCTTCAACACCTATGGACCGCGCATGCACCCCAACGACGGACGGGTCGTCTCCAACTTCATCCTCCAGGCCCTCAGGGGGAAGCCCATCACCGTGTATGGGGATGGCCGCCAGACCCGCTCGTTCTGCTACGTGGACGATATGGTGGAGGGCCTGGTGAGGCTCATGGGGACCCTGGACCAGATAACAGGGCCGGTGAACCTCGGCAACCCCCAGGAGTATTCCATCCTGGATCTGGCCGAGCTCGTAATCAGGCTCACGGGGTCCAAGTCCGAGATCGTCTTCCTGCCCCTTCCCAGGGACGACCCCAGACATAGGAGGCCGGACATCGCCCTGGCCAGGCAAATCCTGGACTGGGGGCCGGTGGTTTCGCTGGAGGAGGGGGTCCGAAGGACCGTCGACTATTTCGAGGGACTCTTGACCAAGGGCATCTGCTGAAGGCAGGGGGCGGGCTCGGATCGTCACTGCGAGTTGGAAGGCCGAGTGTGCCGAAGAAAGGGGGCCCATCATGTCCCGCAAGGCATTTCTGGTGGGGATAAACAAGTACAGGATCCCTGGGTCCGATCTGGGAGGCTGCGTCAACGACGTGACCAATGTCCGGGATTGCCTCCTCAAGTTCTTCGGGTTCTGCATCGAGGAGATACGGGTGTTGGTGGACGAGCGGGCCACCAAGAAGGCCATGATGGAGAGACTCCGGTGGCTGGTCAAAGGGGCCAAGGCGGGAGACAGGCTCTTGTTTCACTTCTCTGGCCACGGGTCCCAGGTGCGAGACCGGGACGGGGACGAGCTCAGGGATCACCTGGACGAGATCCTCTGCCCCCATGACATGGACTGGGACGGGACCTACATAACGGACGACGAGCTCAGGGGGTTGTTCTCGGGCCTGCCACAGGGCGCCCTCCTGGAGGTGTGGCTGGACTGCTGCCACGCAGGGACAGGGACCAGGGAGGCCTTTGCCATGGAGAGGCTCCCGGCGGAGCTCTCCATCAAACCGCGATTCCTTGAGCCCCCTTTGGACATCCAGGCCAGGGTGGACGAGGACCTGGAGGTGAGGAGGATCCTCAGGGGGCCCAACCCCTTGAACCATGTCCTGTTCGCCGGCTGCAGGGAGAACCAGACGAGTGCCGATGCCTTCATAGGAGGTTACTTCAACGGCGCCTTCACCTATTACGTATGCAAGAACCTCAGGGACGCAGGGGCCGCCCTTTCGAGGTCAGAGATCCTCAAGAGGGTGAGGGCCTCCTTGAGGTTCAACGGCTTCGCGCAGGTCCCGCAGATGGAGGCCTCGCCAGAGATGAAGGCCGCACAGGTCCTGTATCTCCAGCCGGTTGCCGGGCAGGCTTGACTGGTTCCCCACGTCGTGCTAAAAAAGCCGAGAGCCTTTTTTGAACGTTTTGCTGCTAGCCAAAGAAAAAGGAGTTTCAGCTTGATAACCGGCCTTCCCTAGAGAAAGGTTTACGGGCGGAGCCTGCCCTGAAG
>CAZOXN010000103.1:0-7698 GCA_964583655.1 uncultured Desulfarculaceae bacterium
AGCTCCTCCACCCCGGTGCCCAGCGGCCCCAAAGGCCGACTCGTATCCATCACCCAGACGATCAGGTCTGCCTGAGGAACCCGCCCTCGCAGGAACCTTTGGCCCTCGGCCTCTATGGGATCAGCAGGATCCCTTAGCCCCACCGTGTCGATGGCCCTGATGGGGAGTCCCCGCCATTCCATGGTCTCCTCCACGAGGTCCCTGGTCGTCCCAGGGATGTCTGTGACGATGGCCCGTTCGAATCCCACCATGGCATTCAACAAGCTGGATTTCCCCGCGTTGGGCTGACCAAGGAGGATGATCGAGGCCCCTTCCTTGCAGAGCCTCCCCTTGGCATATGATTCGATGAGCCCTCGCACCGAGACCTCGATCCTGGAGATCTCCCCAAGCAATGCCCCTCCCTCCTGCTCCGGTATGCCTTCCTCGGGAAAGTCGATGGCGGCCTCCACCTGCGAAAGGATCTCCAAGAGATCCTCCCTGATGATCCGAAGCGCCCGTGAGAGGCCCCCGCTCAATTGGCGCTGGGCCAATTCCAGGCTCGCAATGCTCCTGGCCTGGATCACTTCCACCACCGCCTCTGCCTGCGTCAGGTCTATCCTCCCGTTCAAGAAGGCACGAAGCGTGAACTCACCAGGATCGGCCAAGCGCGCACCGTTTCTGAGTATGGTCCTCAATATCTCCTCCAGGACCAGTCTCCCGCCATGGGCTTGTATCTCGAGGCAGTCCTGCCTCGTGTAGGTCCTAGGCGCCCGCATCAGCACGACCAATGCCTCGTCGATGGCCCTGCCGGACGACGGATCCAATACATCGCCGTGATAGAAACGGTGGGACGATAGCGGGTGGGAGGCCCGGGAAGGGCGGAAGACAAGCTCAGCTAACCGCTGGCAAAGGGGACCACTGACCCTTACAATGCCGATACCGCTTTGGCCTGCAGGTGTCGCGATGGCCACGATGGTGTCTTGAAGACCGGCATCACTCATATACCACGTTTGGCCCTGACCTGCTCTCGGTCGTATCTCCTCGATGCGATGACCACCTTCTTGAATGGACCAGACCCGACGCTCCTGGTCATCACCTCCTTGTCCTCTTTCAACTCCAGATGGATGATCCTCCGGTCGTGGGCGTTCATGGGATCCAGGATCACCGATTGGCCTGACCTCTTCACCTGCTCGGCCGAGCGTATAGCCAGCCTCCTCAAACCGGCAAGCCTCCGCTCCCTGTACCTGTCGCCATCCAATATCACCTTCTTCGGCTCGACCTGTCCCCTATTCACCGCCTTGTTGACGATGTGTTGCAAGGCATCGAGGACCTCCCCGTTTTTGCCGATGATGAGGTTCAGATCCTGTCCGGTGATCTCCAGGAGCACGGCCTCCTCACTCTCTTTGAGATCCACGACCCCGCATTCCAAACCAGCCAAGTCGCAGATCTTCTCCAAGACAGCCGACGCCTCCCGGGCCCTGCCGCACTTGAGCCATGCCTTGACCTGGATGGTGTCGCGGCCCAAGAACCCTAGCAACTTCTTCTTGTGATCCAGCACCAGATATTCCAGATCTTCCCTAGCGACCCCGTGCGTTTCGCATATGCCTTGGAGGGCCTCCTCCAAGGTCCTCCCCTCTCCTTCGAAATACTCCATCTGTCCCTCCAAAGGTCACTCTAGCCTCGAATTGATGTAGATCTGTTGGACGATGGAAAGGACATTGTTGAAAAGCCAGTACAGCACCAGCCCTGAAGGAAATGAGATGAAGAGGAAGGTGAAAAAGATGGGCATCAACATCATGATCTTGGCCTGGGTGGGGTCACCGGTGGTCGGGGTCATCTTCTGCTGGATGACCATCGTGGCCCCCATCAATAGCGGCAAGGGCCCGATCCCCTCTATCCCGAATAGGCTCACCCCAGGCGGGAGCCTGAGCAGGTAATCCGGGGCAGAGAGGTCCTTGACCCAAAGGATAAAGGGCGCATGACGCAGCTCAATGGAGTCCATCAAGGCCTTGTAAAGGGCAAAGAACACAGGGATCTGAACGACCATAGGCAGGCATCCGCCTAGAGGGTTGACCTTGTGTGTCCTGTAGAGTAGCATCATTTCCCTGTTCAGTTCCTCTTTGTTGTCCTTGAATCTCTCCCGAATCTGCTTGATACGGGGCTGTACCCTTTGGAGTTCCTTCATTGAAGAGTAACTTTTATGGGTCAATGGCCAGAAGAGGAGCTTGATGATTATAGTTAGGACAATCACCGCGATGCCATAATTGTGGGTATAACCGTTGACAAATTTCAACAAAGTCAACAGAGGCTGGGCTACCATGTCAAAGAACCCAAAGTTCAAGGCCTTGGCCAGATCTTGCCCCGCCATTTTCAGATCATCAGCGCTCTTAGGTCCCATATACAACCTGAAGTCATACTGGCACGACTCCCGGTTACCAGGAGATTGGGCCACCGTCATCTGAACGACACCTTCCTGCCTCTTCAGATGCAGCACCCCCTTCCCCTCCTCCCGCGGCACCAGGGCGGCCAGGAAATACTTGAACGCGAAGCCGGCCCACTGGATATCCATGCCCTTGGCCGGGAATTTCTCGATGTCGCTCAGCTCTTCATACTTGTTGTGGGAAAGGGCCACCGGCCCCGTGAAACCCGCAGAGGAAGAGGATACGGCATTGGCTGGGTGAGGCCACGTGAGTCCCAGGAGATCCACCACGGGGCGCCCCTGGGGATCGCACACCTTCACCGAGAGATCCACACAATAGCGGTCCCCCCAGAAGGTCATCTCCTTGGAGACAAAGAGTCCGGCACCGCTGGACCACACAGCCTTGAGAGTGGCATGGCCGCCGGGTTCCGAGACGAAGACCTGCTCCTTGTCGAACTCAAACTGCGCGGAATTCACGGACGCGTCGATCTTTTCCCCTATGCGCAATCCCAAAGCAGGGACCGATCCGTCGGGTATGTGGAGCAGATCCACCAAAGCTGACTCTTCCGACAGGGATTCCCTGTAACGCTTGAGCTTCCAGCTCACGAGGACCGCCCCCTTGGAGTCCAGCTCTGCTGTATAGAGAGGCGTCTCCACCTTGATGAGCCTGGCCCCTTGCCTCGGCTCCTCACTCCCCGTCGGTGCCACCACGAGCCTCTCGGCGGCAAGACGGTCCTCCCTGGACTCACCTCCAGGCCCCGGCTCCGCCTCGGGCAGGCCCTCCCTGGGGGGCGGAGGGGTGGGGGGTGGCGAAAAGAGGATGGTCCAGGCCGTGATGATCAACATCGATAGGATGAAGGCGAGTAGAGCCCGCTTTTCCATATCCCCTCTCACGTCCGGAAGATGCGCGACTGCCTAAGGCACAGGATCATATCCACCCGGGCAGAATGGATGGCACCGGAGCAGCCGCTTCAGACCCAACCACAATCCGGTCAGGGCACCGTATTTTCTAATGCTGCCGATCATGTACTCGGAGCAGGTAGGGAGATATCGACAGCTCGGAGGAAGAAAGGGCGATATAGCCCTCTGGTAAGCGATCACCAAGGCGATGAGGAGCCAGCGAATCATACCCGGGGCACTCTGAGAAGCTCACCGAACAGATTGTTGACTGTACTGAAGAGGCCGTGGTCGCTCTCTCCGCTCTTCAGGACCACGACGACGTCAAGTCCGGCCATACGCATATCGGCCCTCCTTCTGAAGGCCTCCCGCACGCGCCTCTTGAGCCGATTCCGTACCACGGCATTGCCAACCCCCTTGCCGACCGCTATGCCAAGCCTCGAGAACTCAAAGGGGTTCCTCTTCGCGGCCACAAGTACTCCCCCGCGGCGGACCACCCTCCCTTGCTTCAGGGTCATCTGAAAATCCCTCCGCCTCAAGAGCCGCTTCCTCTTGGAAAGACCCTCAGAGGTGACGGACTCCATGGCCGCCCCGTCTACCACTCTCATACGCCGAGCCTCTTCCTCCCCTTCGCCCTCCTCCTCTGGAGCACGGCCCTCCCGGCCTTGGTCCTCATTCGCACCCTGAAGCCATGCGTCCTCTTTCTCCTGAGGTTGTTCGGCTGATATGTGCGCTTCATGGATCCCCCTGTATCGGCCGTCGGCCCCACCGGAAGTCATGGAGGTGCACCCCCATGTCCTTGCCCTGGGGCCCGCCTCTTCATCGTCACACGCGCAGGCGACTTGGAAACCCCACCCTATCGAGAGATGCCCTCACTCTTCCTTCCAAACCCGGTATCCGGTATTCTCGAGGAGTTCCAAGATCCCTTGGCCCCGGTTCACACCGGGGTGAGGGCTTCTCACAAGGCCATCAGGCTTGACTTTTCTTTATATCAGAATAACGGTACGCTGTCAATTTTCGCATGAGACCCAGGCTGTTCGGGGCGCAAGAAACACCAACAGAAGCGCTCTGGTTTGGTCCAGGTTGAGCCCTCCCTTTTTTCCAACCGGTCCCCAAGAAACAAACCCGGTATGAAGCCTCCAAGAGGAATGTGTAAAGGTGATTCTGGAAAGCATGCGCCTTAGTGTCTTCACATGTGATGAGGCAAAAACCATCGATGGCGCCTTACAAACAGGGATGAAAGCGAATCGACGTGTAAACAGTGTCGAAATCTTCCGAGCTGATACAAGAAGTGCAAGGCCAAGGAAAACTTTTTTCATCCTGTGGCTGAATCATGACAGGAATCTATGCCAAACGTACTCTTTTCTCGGTTTATGAGGCCTCCTCCTCGGCCATCGCCCCCGGGAGGTCCATATCTCCCTAGGACCGTGGACGACCTCGTGTCTGTTCCATTCGGCACTCCACGGCCATTGTCAGATGCCTCGCCCCTTGTCGGCCCCAGGTACCCCCTTTGCCCCCTCAAAGACCAGTGCCTTGGCCACCAGATCGTGAATGCCTACCACCTCCATCGGCAACCCGTGGTAGTCTATAAGCTCCCTGAGCTGCTTCTTGCAGTTGGCGCAGGGGGCCGCCACTAGCTTCGCGCCCGTGGCCTTCAATTGCTCCACCTTCTTGCGGCCTCCCACTTCCATCCGGAAGTCGTAGATCTCCTCGAAGCCCACGGTGCCCCCACCCCCACCGCAACAGTAGTTCTCGTTACCGTGGGGCTCCATCTCCACGAAATCGGTCACCGCACTCCTCAGCACGAAGCGCAACGTCTCAGCCAGCCCCCCCATGCGGCTCTGGTTGCACGGGTCGTGAAGGGTCACCGAGTCCTGGTTACGGCTAGGGTCGAGGCGGATCCTCGCCTCGCGTATGTATTGGGCGGTGACCTCGGCCACGTTCTTGATCTCAAAAGGGAGCTTCCCCCCGAAATACTCGGCGAAGACCTTCTGGGCCTTGGTGGCATGGCCGCACTCTCCTATCACCAAGGTCTTGGCGCCTATCTCTTTCACCACTTCATGGAGCTGGATGATGATATCCTTGAGCCAGTTGTCGTCGTAAAAGAGCCCATAATTGATGGAATCGCTGCCAGCCCCGGTGGCTATGGTCCAGTCGGCCCCAGCGGCGTAGAATGTCATGGCATTGCCCATCAAGGTATCGGCCTCCATGATGTAATCGCTCACCGGCGCCACGAAGAGGATCTCCGCCCCTTTCTTGTTCATGGGGAACTCTATGGGAAGGCCGGTCATCTCCTGCATCTCTTCGTTCAAGAACTCGATGGTGTCGATGAACGCCTTCTCAGGAATGGCGGAAGTGTTGCGGGTGGGCCCTCGCAGTTGAGACTCCACGCTCACGCGAAAATTGTTCGGCACCATGCCAGCCGCGCTCAGACATACCCTTCCGATACGCGTGATGAGACTGTTGTCTACCCCCATGGGGCATTCCAGTGCACAGCGACGACACATGGTGCATCTGTAAAAGCTCTCGTACATCTCGTCTATCATCTCCTCGGTGAGGTCCTCAGCACCCACCAGCCTCCCCAGCAACTTGCCCGCGAGGGTATAGCGTTTCTTGTAGATCTTGCGAAGCAAGTCCGAACGCTTGGCCGGCAGCCAATGGACGTTTTCCTGATCGTCGCAGGTGATGTGGCACTGGCCGGCGCAGTTGTTGCATTTGGCGCAGGTATCGAGGAAAAGGCGCAGGGGGAACTTGTAGAGCTCGTGCTTCACCACCTTGTCGAGGCACTCCAGGAAAGGCTTGACCCTCCCATCCGCCGGCAGGTGGGCCGCCTTATAGAGCTGATACTTGTCTATGCGCCTCCTCGGCTCCCTCTGTTTCTCCCTTTGTTCAGGCTCCCTTGACTTGGCCTCCTCGACCTTGGCTCCCATGTCTTTCTCCTTTGCCCGATATCAACCAATGCATTTTCTCTTAGGATACGCCATCATTCGCCAGGGTCCATAGCTCCCGGCACGCAATGACCGGCCCCGCAGCCCCTAATGACCGACCTCATACGGGTTATACCAGCGGCTCTTGTGATAGGCGAAGTACTTGCTGGCCATGTGGAACATCTTGCTGAAGGGGAGGTAGACCAGGAACACCTCCCACAACAGCAAATGGAGCAAGAACATCCCTTGGGAGGGCGAGGGAATCGGGCTCAGGCTCAAGAGCCCCAAGAGGTACTCCCTCACCTCCTCCGCCAGTCCCTGCCCCAAGAGGACTATCCCGCTCCAAGAGATGAAGACGAAGAGCAGCAGGTTGAAGTACTCGAGGCCAGAGGAGATGACCCTCATCTGTTTGACCCATAGCCTCACGATGAACAGGTAAACGCTCGACCCGAACATGACCCACAGGGCTCCGCGGATAAGCCACCCCACATGTACCCCTAGGAGAAACAAGACGAGCCACAAGGCTAGCCCCACCAGGGCTAGGTGAAAGGCGTAAGACCCCAGCCAGACAACCCGGTTGTGCCGGAATAGGGTCTTGAAGCTGATCCACTCCTCGAGGATGTAGCTTGCCTCCCCCACCACACCCCTGGGGACCGGATAGAGCTTCCAGTTGAGCTTCCTCGGGCCACTCTGCCAGAGGATCACTCGAATAGCAGCACCTACCAAGAAGATCCCCATCGCCACGTACGGAAACACACCAGCTATGAGACTCCCCATCATATACCCCCTTCATCAACTCCGCCGCGGCTCGGCTTGCCCGCCCCCCTGATGGCGCTTGGGCCTGCGGCCACGCAATGGCAAGACCTTGGCCCCGCTGAAATGTGAGCCCTCCTTGGGGGAGGCCGCGGTCGGGGCCCTCCGTCCAGGCGTCACGAACAGCACAGGACAGGGGCATCGCTCTATCAGAAAGGCCTCGAGGGTGGCCGAGGAGTCCGGTAGGACCCGCTGGGCCGCCGACACCGGAACGATCACCAGTTGGATCTTGTGCCTGCGCACGAACCTGAGGATCTCCACCCTCTCCACGCCCGTGAGGACATGGAATGTGGCAACCGGCAGATCGCTGATCATCGGACCATAGCGGCTCCTCAGGGACCTCTCTGCCACCGCAAGGATCTCAGGGTTGAGGTCCATCGCGATGCCTGGTTCTATGATCTCCGCATGAAACCTGTAGGTGGAGTGCACGACATGAACGATGAAGAGGCTGGGAGAGCCGAAGCCCTTCAACATGGCCAGGGCAACAGGAAACACCCGGTCCGAGGCGTCGCTCATGTCCGAATAGAAGAGGACCCTCTGTGGGGCCCAAGTCATATCCGCCCTCTCCCCGGCGCTACCTAGTCATCGGGCCTCACCCTGGACGCCGTACAGAGCTCCAGTTGAACTCCACCGACCCGGACGCCTGTCTCAAAGGCGATACGA
>CAZOXN010000104.1:0-7690 GCA_964583655.1 uncultured Desulfarculaceae bacterium
GGGCATGGGGGCACAGGAGTCGGTGATGAGGGCGGCCATCGCCGAGATGGCGCCGGCAGAAAGACGCGGGACGGCTTATGGGGTCTTCAACTCCATCTTCGGCCTCTCATGGTTCCTGGGGAGCGCCCTCATGGGGATCCTGTACGACATTTCCTTGACCGCGTTGATCCTCTTCTCCATGGCAGCTCAGCTTGGATCCATCCCCCTGTTGATGGCGGTGAGGAAGGGCCGCAACAGGGATTCTGTGCCGACCCTGTTTCCATGAGGTGTCTCCTTGAAGGGCGAAGCCGATTTCACAGAGGGTTCTCCTCCCGCATCCGCGAGGGAGGAGTCCCGTCTGTTGGCATCCTCTCCCCATTGACTTTCCCATCGATCCATCAATAATAGCAAGGGACCTGGCATTTCATCCGAGAAATGGAGGGGGGCATGAGACCGGATCCGACGTCGGTGGATTTCAGTGCCATGAAAGGCGGGAAGAAGGCCGTCAGGATCGTCGTCGTCCTCATTGCGCTGCTCTTTCTGGTCCTGGTGTTCAACCCGTTCGTCATCATAGGGGCCGGGGAGAGGGGTGTGGTGCTCAATTTCGGGGCGGTCCAGCCCAGCGTCCTGGGGGAGGGCCTCCATTTCAGGGTCCCCATCATGCAGCGCATCGTCAAGGTGGACGTCAAGGTCCACAAGTCGCAGACCGATGCCGAGGCCGCATCCAAGGACCTCCAGGACACGCGTTCGGTGATCGCGGTGAACTACCATATCCTGCCGGACAAGGCCAACTGGGTCTACCAGAACATCGGGAGGGAGTACAAGGAGCGGATCATCGACCCCGCGGTGCAGGAGGTCGTCAAGGCCGTGACCGCCAGGTACACGGCGGTGGAGCTCATCACCCAGAGGGAGAGGGTCAGGGGGGAGATCAAGGGGATGCTCAAGGAGAGGCTGCTGACTTACAACATCGTGGTGGATGACTTCTCCATCGTCAACTTCACCTTTTCCAAGCAGTTCGCCAATGCCATCGAGGCCAAGCAGACCGCGGAGCAGCTAGCCCTCAAGGCCCAGCGGGATCTGGACCGGGTCAGGATCGAGGCGGAGCAGAAGGTCACCCAGGCCAAGGCAGAGGCCGAGGCCCTCAAGCTCCAGAGGGAGGTCGTGACCCCCGAACTGGTAAAGCTGAGGCAGATCGAGGCCTCCCTGAAGGCCATCGAGAAGTGGAACGGGCAGCTCCCCCGGGTGACAGGGGGGGTGGTGCCTTTCATCGATGCTTCGAGTTTCGAGAAGCAGTGAAGATAACGATGTCCATTCGTCCAGAGGAAGCCGACGGGTTTCCGTTGCCGGGGCGCACTTTGGCCGCCCGTTGGGATCAAACCCAGGATAGGTAGGGAGAGAGGTGGGCGTGCAAGGGAGGGTGGAAAGGGTGTTAGATTGCCCGGTAGCTGGTAGAAAGGTGAGGATCGTGGAGTACCACGAGGCCTCTCAACCGACAGCCTCTTGCTGTCTTTCCTCCAGGGTCCTCATGTCTTACTGCGATGAGGTACGAGAGTGCAGTGGAGGCAAGGAAGGGCGTTTCTGCCCTATCTTGACAGAGCCCAGCGCCTCGTGTCCAACGCCTCGTTAGCGTCGATGCCAAAGCAGGACCGCGTCTCTTGGCGGAATCATGCTCGAGTGAAAGGAGGACGGAGATGGGGATAGGGATTCAATCGTACGGCGCTTACATTCCGGTCTATCGCCTGAAGCGCGAGACCATGGCCTCGGCCTGGGGGCTTCCGGTCATGCCAGGGGAGCGGGCGGTGGCCAAGGAGGACGAGGACAGTGTCACCATGGCGGTGGAGGCCGGGGTTGACTGTCTCTCGGGGATAGACCCCAAGTCCGTGGACGGGCTTTACTTCGCCACCACCACGGCACCTTATCGCGAGAAGGGTTCGGCCAGCATCATCGCATCTGCCCTGGATCTTCGGCGCGATATCCTGACGGCGGATTTCACCGACTCCCTCAAGGCCGGCACCACTGCCCTGAAAGCGGCCCACGACGCCATTGCCTCGGGTTCGGCAAGGAAGATCCTGGTGGTGGCATCCGACGTGAGGCTAGGGGAACAGGAGTCCTTCAACGAGATGATGTTCGGGGACGGGGCTGCGTCCCTGCTCCTCTCCAAAGATGACCTGATCGCTGAGCTCAAGAGTTGGTTCTCGGTTTCCGACGATTTCGTCGGGCCCTGGAGGAAGGACACGGATCAGTTCGTCCAGTTCTTCGAGGCCAAGATGGAGGGCCAGTGGGGGCACGCGGCCAACACCCTGGAGGCCCTCAAGGGGTTGGCTGCCAAGGCCAAGCTGGCGCCCTCGGAGATCCACAAGCTGGCCGCTTCTTACTTGGAACCGAGGGGGCTCATGGACCTGGCCAAGGCCCTGAAACTCGATCCGTTCAAGCAGATGGCCGACCCCCTGTTCCTCACAGTGGGCAACACAGGGTGCAGCATGCCTTTGCTCATCTTCGTCAATGCCCTGGGCGGTGCCGAGGCGGGTCAGAATCTGGTCCTGGTGGCCCACGGGGATGGGGCCGACGCCTTGCTCTTTGCCACCACCGAGGCCATATCCTCCTTCCCCAGTAGGAGGGCGGTGCAAGGTTATCTGGCGAGGAGGATGGAATTGCCCAGCTACGGGCTTTACTCCAGCTTCAGGAAGCTCTCCCAGAAGATGCGCGTAGCCCCCCAAGCCTCCACTGTGATCAGTTGGAGGGATCGAAAGGCGGTGATGGGCTTTTACGGACACAGGTGCAGGTCTTGCGGCATGGTGCAGTACCCCCTCGTGAGGGTCTGCTATGGATGCAGGAAGAAGGATGACTTCGAAGAGGTGAGACTGGCCCGTACCGGCAAGGTCTTCACCTATACTAACGACTACCTCAGGCCCGTTGGCTCCGAGCCCACACCCACATGCGTGGTCGAGCTGGACGATGGGGCCAGGGTCTTTCTGTTCATGACCGATTGCCCGTCTGAGAAGGTGGCCATCGACATGCCAGTGGAGCTGACCTTTCGTCTGATCCATCAGGGCGGTGGATTCAACAATTATGGCTGGAAGTGCAGGCCGGTGAAGCTCTAGAGGAGGGGACCCATGGAGAGCATTCGAGACAGGGTGGCGATAATTGGGGTTGGTTACACCAAGTTTGGGGAGCAGTGGGATAAGTCCGTGGAGGACCTCCTGGTGGAGGCTGTATACGAGGCCTACGGGGACGCGGGGATCGAGCCTGAGGTGATCGATGCGGCTTGGGTGGGGATCCAGTATCCCTTCACCGGGCTGGCCGGGACCACTTTGGCTGACCCCCTGAAACTCTACGGGATCCCCATCACCCATGTGGAGAATTTCTGCGCCAGCGGCATGGACGCGTTCCGCAACGCCTGTATGGCCGTAGCCTCCGGGGTGCACGATGTGGTGATCGCGGCAGGGGTGGAGAAGATCACGGATCAGGGGAGCCGCGGCCTCCCCGGTGGGGGCGGTGCCGTCAGCCTGACCAATGTCTGGCCGTCGGCACCGGGGATGTTCGCCCTGGCGGCGAGCCGATGCTTCAAGGAGTATGGGTGGAACAAGGAGACCCTGGCGCACGTGGCGGTGAAGAACCACGAAAACGGCGCCCATCACCCCAAGGCCCACTTCCGAAGACCGGTCAAGATAGAGGACGTGATCAATGCCCCGCTCATCTCCTCACCCCTCGGCCGGCTGGACTGCTGCGCGGTCTCTGATGGCGCTGCAGCCTTGATCCTCACCACACCGGAGCGGGCCAAGGCCTTCAGACACAAGGACGACTTCGTGCGGGTCAAGGCCAATGCCATCGCCGTGTTCACGAGCCAGCCTTGGTACCAACCAGGGTTCGATTTCACCCATTTCCCTGCGACCGAGATGGCCGCCAAGAAGGCCTATGACCAGGCGGGGATAAAGGATCCGGCCAAGGAGCTCGACCTGGTGGAGTGTCACGACTGCTTTACCGTGACGGAACTCCTCAATGTGCAGGACCTGGGGCTGTGTCCCAGGGGCCAGGCCGGAGACTTCGTGAGAGAGGGCAACACCAAACACGGAGGCGCGATACCGGTGAACGTCTCTGGGGGGCTGAAGTGTTTCGGCCATCCCATCGGGGCTACTGGTTGCCGTATGTTGGTGGAGATCACCAAGCAGCTACAGGGTAGGGCAGACGGGTTGCAGGTCAAGGATGCCAAGTTGGGACTGGCCCACAACCTGGGCGGTCCTTACTCGGTGTGCTCTGTCACTATCCTGGGAAGAAACGACACCTAGGCGGTGCCGAGCGGGATCTTCTTGGGGCGGGTTTGAGACCCGCCCCAACGAGTCCTAGCCGGGCCCTCGCCTCCTCACTTGTATAGGGGCGCAAGGCCTCGCTTCCCTGAGGTAGATCCCGCCCTGGGATCCCACGGACGACAGGCTCCCGACAACATGCGGGCAGGTCTCAAGGAAGCTCCGCGGCCAATCCCCGTCCCCTGATCCTGGGCCTGTTAACCTTTCTTGGTCTTCCTCCTTGTCTTCTTGGCGGGACTGGCCTCGATCTGAGCGACCTTCCTGACGATGAGCTTGCCCTGGTGCCTTGGGAAGTCCACCTTCAACCAGGCCTTCTTGTCCGTGAACCTGACGACGACTCCTTCCTTTGTCCCGTTGGCGAACGGGAAGGTCACTCTGTCTCCTATGTTCATGCCCGTGGTCTCCCGTTTCAATTCAAGGGTTCTGCCGCTTCTGATGATAACGCTGGATGATCTCCCCTATGCGGGGGTGGGTCTTCACCACCTCGTCCAGGTCCTCCTTGGAGAGCTCCAGCAAGACCGTATCCTCCTGGGTCAATATGGTGGCGCTCCTGGGCTTGCCGGTGAGGAATCCTCCCTCCCCGAAGAAGTTGCCTTCTCCGAGGCGAGCCACCTGCTGGGCGATGCCCTTCTGGGTGTCCTTGATGTAGACGTCCACCTTGCCGCTGCAGATCATGAAGAGGGAACGGCCCGGCTCCTGCTGCCGGATGACGATGGTCTCCTTCGGAAACCTGCGGAAATGCGTCTTCTTGACCAGTTCCCCGAACTCCTCCTCCGAGAGCTCCGAGAAGAGGGGATGGCTGAAAAACCCCAGCTTCGCCTCTATCTCCATGGCCTTCTTTTGGGCCTGGTCGAGGTTCGGGGCCACCCTCAGTATGACCTGATTCAGGGCCTTGGCCTGGCGGTATTGGCCGCTGGCGCAAAGCCTCAGGACCACCTCCCAGTACTTCTGCAGGGCCTCCTTCTTGCGCTCCATCTTGAGGAGCAAGTCCCCCTGTTTTCGGACCAGGTTCAGGTTCTCGGGGTCCAGGGCGCTCCACTGCTCCAAGTAACCGAGGGCCTCCTCCCAGCGCTCCGCGGCAAAGGCTTGTTGGTACGACCTCTCCAAGGTGCCTTTGCCAGAAGCGAGGCTATCGGGGTGCACCCCTTCCTTGGGAGGGACGGGCTTGCCTTTGGCCGTCGGTTCCGGGCGCTTCTTCAGCTTGTCTATGAGGGCCATGATACACCCCTGATGCCACGGACTCCTCTCAGCACCGATGCGCGAGGACGTGAAGTAGGAAACAGGTTATCAGATTCGTGAAAGATTGGAAATAGAAAAACCAAACTGCTCGGCGCACGGTCCCCCAGTCCCAAACCAAAACCGGCCGATTCGACACCCGCCCCCTTTGTGAAGGGGCCTGCGAGCGCCCGGACACAAAGGTAGGAAGGCCCAGCTTCAGGGCCCCGGTCCATCGGGATCCCAAGGTGTGGCTCACTCCAGGACCGAGTCCATGGGTATCACCACGAGTCCTGTGTCTGTTACAGTGAAGTGCTTGCGGTCCTGGGCCAGGTCGTACCCCACCGCGCGCCCCTTGGGGATGACCGATCTCTTGTCCACGATGACCCTCCTCAACCTCGCGCCCTCTCCCACGGTAACACCCTCGAGCAAGACGGACTCAGAGACCTCGGCGCCCTTGAGGATGCGCACGTTAGGGGAGAGCACTGAGTTGACCAATGAGCGGGCCTCCAGGACGCACCCGTTGGAGATCATGGAGTGGACGACCCCCTTCGACTCCCCGTCCCCCGCCCAGAGGCCGAGGACCCTGGCCGGAGGAGCCGGGGGCTCGTGGGTCAATATGGGCCAGTCGGGGTCGCCGAGATCGAACACAGGCCTATCGCCCAAGAGGTCCATATGCGCCTCCCAGTACGAATCGAGGGTCCCGACATCGCGCCAGTAACTGGGGCGCTTGTTGGCTGGGTCCCAGAAGATGTAGGCGTAGACCCTATCCTGAGACTCCACCATTCGGGGGATGATGTCTCGACCGAAGTCGTGCTGCGTTTGGGATTTGGCGTCCTCCACGAGGCAGCGAACCATCTTGCGTGTGTTGAAGACGTAGATCCCCATGGATGCCAGGATCTTGTCCGGATCGCTGGGCAGGCAGCGAGGCTCCAGCGGTTTCTCCTGGAACGAGATCACGCGCTGATCTGAATCGACCTCCATGACGCCGAAGTGCCGGGACATCTCCCGAGGCTGTGGCACAGTGGCCACCGTCAGGTCCGCATCCAGACTCAGGTGGAATTCGATCAGCTCCTTGTAATTCATCTTGTAGAGGTGATCCCCGGAGAGGATAAGGGTGAGGTCAGGGCGGAACTGCTGGAGCATGTAGAGGTTCTGATACACGGCGTCAGCCGTCCCCTGGTACCACATCTCGTCTATGCGCTGCTGGGCAGAGACCACGTGGATGAACTCCCCAAGTTTGTTGCACAGTATGTTCCAGCCCAGTTGGATATGCTTTTCCAAGGAGAAGGAGCGGTACTGGGTGAGGATCAAGATCTCCTTCATCCCGGAGTGGAGGCAGTTGCTGAGGGTGAAGTCTATGATCCGATAGATCCCACCGAAAGGGACCGCGGGCTTGGCCCGATCGCGGGTGAGGGGATAAAGGCGTTCCCCCTTTCCCCCCGCCAAGATCAAGGTCAGGATCCTCATTGCGCCTTCCGGCCTTTTTCGAGCACCTTGCGAAGGGTCTTCTTTAGTTCGCTCAAATCCGAGGACTTGACCACATATGCCTCAGCCGCCCAGGAGCGGAAATCATCCTGATATCGGCTGTACGCGGTATTGATTATAACGGGTAGCCCCTTGTACCGTGCCACCATCTTTCCCAGGGCTTCGATCCCGTCCATTTCCGGCATGCGGATATCCATGACCACGGCATCGGGCCTCCGACCCTGGAGCAGCTCCATGGCTTCTTTGCCGTTGGCGGCTGTGAGTACCTCGTATCCTTCCTCGGACAGTTCCGTGCGGTAAAGCTCCCTGAGGTTCTCTTCGTCGTCGACGATAAGCACAGTTGGCATGGAGGGACCCCTTGCGGACAGGTAGCCAAATCGTTTATACCAGAGCCCTACCCCTTTGACAAGACCATCTCAGGCGGTGTGCTCACAGCGCCCATCGCCCATTCAACACCTCGCTCTGGTGCGATACCGCCCCTCAGCGCATGACCTCGATCCCGGCCTCGGCCAGGGCCCTGTAGATCCTCTGGGCGTGGTCGTGCCCCTCTATCTCCAGATCGAACTCCACCCTGGTGAGATGGACCGGCTGTTCCGGGGAAAGACGGTCGTGATGGACCTGAAAGATGTTTGCCCCCAGCCCGGCTATGAGACCTGTTACCCTCGCAAGGGAACCCGGGTGATCGGGGAGGAGGACCCTGATCC
>CAZOXN010000105.1:0-3402 GCA_964583655.1 uncultured Desulfarculaceae bacterium
AACGATATCCTCAAGGAGTTCATAGCCAGGGGGACCTACATCTTCCCGCCGGAGCCCAGTCTCAAGCTGGTCCTGGACATAGTGGAGTACTGCTACAGACACGTGCCCAAGTGGAACACCCTGAGCATCACCGGGTACCATTTCAGGGAGGCGGGGGCCAATGCCATCCAGGAGACTGCCTTCACCTTGGCCGACAGCATCCTCTATATCGAGAAGGCCCTGGAGAGGGGGATCGATATCGACGATTTCGCCCCGCGGCTCTCCTACAGCCTCGGCTGCCACAGGGACCTCTTCGAGGAGGTGGCCAAGTACCGCGCAGCACGGAGGCTCTTCGCGAGGATCATGAAGGAGCGCTTCCACGCCAAGAACCCCGAGAGCTATCTTTTCAGGACTTACAGCGGCTCCTGCGGCTCCACCTTGGTACCGCACCAGCCCCTCAACAACATGGTCCGCGTGACGATGCACGCGTTGATGGGCATCCTGGGGGGGCATCAGGCCATCCACACCGCCTGCTGGGATGAAGGATACGCCATACCCACAGAGGAGTCCGCCACCCTGGCCCTGCGCACCCAACAGATCCTGGCCTACGAGTCAGGTCTGTGCAACACCATAGACCCGCTGGCCGGCTCGTACTACGTGGAGTCCTTGACCAATGAGATAGAGGAGAGGGTGGCCGAGTACCTGCGCAAGATAGACGAGATGGGGGGGATGCTCAAGGCCATCGAGAGTGGCTTCGTGTACAGGGAGATACAGGAGTCGAGCATCCGTTACCAGAGGCAGATAGACAGTGGGGAAAAGATCATCGTTGGCCTGAACAGGTTCGCGTCACCCGGGGTGGAGGAAGTGGAAGAACATGACATATTCGAGTACGACCCCATGGTGGAGAAGGTTCAGAGGGAGAAACTGGCCGAGGTCAAGGCATCCAGGGACAACCGACGGGTTCGACGGTCCCTGGATGCATTGGGTGAGGCCGTGGAAAGGGACGAGAACCTCATGCCACCTATCCTGGAAGCGGTCAAGGCCTACGCGAGCCTGGGCGAGATCTGTGGTGTCATGAGGGAGAAATGGGGCGAGTTCAAGGCCCCTACGTTCGTCTGAGGGCTGGCGTTGCCAGTGGCGAGGGGCTCATGGAGGGGCGGAATATACGGGTCTTGATGGCTACGGTCGTCTTGGACGGTCACGACCGCGGGGCCAAGTTGGTGGCCAGGACGCTCAGGGACGCGGGGATGGAGGTGATCTACACAGGGATCAGACAGACCGTCGACCAGGTGGTGAGCGCCGCAATCCAGGAGGACGTAGACGTGGTGGGGCTGAGCTTCCTGGCGGGGGATCACATGGTACTGGTCCCCAAGGTGATTCGGGGCCTGAAGGAAAAGGGCAAGGGGGATGCCTTGGTCCTTGTCGGGGGTATCATCCTCAAGCGCCAGGTGAGGGACCTGGAGGCCATGGGGGTGCGCAAGGTCTTCCTACCTGGGACGCGGCCTGCTGAGATCGCTTCTTACATCCAGGAGAGCGTCCATCCATCATGAGCCCCAAGGCCGTGACATATTCCGAGAGATTGGGACGGATCGTTCGCAACGAGACGTTGAGCGGGCTCGGCACCTCCACGTGGGTCCGTATCAAGGAGGCCATACGCGAATCCCGCCTGGAGGACGCCTTGGATCTGGTGGACTATCTCTTGCCCGAGGGCAAGAGGCTTCACGACACGATGTGCGACTGGGTTTACTCCACCCTGGACTTCATCGCCAGGATCTCTGGGGAGGAGTCGGTTTACCAGGCCATCCGCTATGCCGGGGAGACCATCCGCAGGCCTTACTTCCAGCATGTGCAGGGCCTCGCCGTGGAGGAGAGGGTCTATCTCCAGGCCGAGGGGATGAGGACACACCGTTCAGGTCCCGGCGAACTGGGAAACATAGAGATCGTGGAGGAGAAGGAGCGGTACGTGATCTCCTTCGACCCTTGCGGCTCGGGTGGTCGCATGAGGCGCACGGGGCAGCTCGACGGGATCCCGCCAAGGACCGGGTCTCCCTTCAACTTCGGTGTGACCAGTCGACCCTACCCATGGTCGTGGGGAAAGGCGGGCGTGCCGTACTACTGCCTGCACTGCTGCATATGGTCGGAGATACTCCCCATTGAATGGAGCGGATATCCGGTGCGCATCACCGATTACACGGAAGACCCCGAGGAGCCGTGCAGGTTCTTCTTCTACAAAGACCCTCGGCAGATACCGGAACATTACTTCCAGAGGATAGGCAAGAAGAAGCCCGATAGCTGAGGAGCGGTTGGGGGATGAACCGAGAGGGAGGTGGGGGGTGATACGCAAGATCGCGCATCTGGGGGTGGCTGTGAAGGATCTGGGGCCTGTCAAGAGGCTGTATTCGGAGCTCCTCAGGCTCCCTGTGAGCAACGAGGAGGAGAACGAGGAGATGCGATGGGTCTTCGTGCCCGTAGGCGAGAGTTCCATGGAGTTCCTGCAGGCCAAGGGCGAAGACGGACCCATCGCCCGCTTCATCCATAAGAACGGAGAGGGGATCCATCACGTGGCCCTGGAGGTCGACGACATAGAGGCCACGCTCCACTGGCTCAAGGCCAGCGGGCTGCCCCTGGTGGATGAGACGCCGCGGCCTGGCGCCCACGGGAGCCGCATCGCCTTCATCCATCCCAAGGCCACCCAGGGGGTCCTGCTGGAGCTCGTGGAACCGGCCAGGGACGTCGAGGAGGTTGGGGCTTCTTGAGCTATAGAACCCCTCTGGCCTTCCAGGGGGAGATCAGAACAGGAGGGGAGCATGAGCCATATGAGGGCAATCGAGATCATAGGCGCGGTGCAGAGGATCACGCGCGTCTGCTGCAAGATAAGGCCCAAGGAAAAGGTGCTGCTCATCACGGACACGGCCTTCGACCAGGACATCGTGTGGGCATTCGCCCAAGACGTCCAGGCCATAGGGGGGGACTTGGCGGTGATGATCCTGCCGCCCAGGGAGCGCATAGGCTACGCCCCGCCCCCTCATGCAGAGGCGGCGATCCTGAAGGCCGATGTGATCCTTGACATGTGCAGCATCTGGTTCGGGAGCTCCCAGGCCAGGGTCCAGGCCGTCAAGGCCGGGGCGCGTTACAACACCATGCCCGGGCTCAGCAAGGAAATGCTGAGGAGGGGGGGGCCTTGTTTCGCCGATTTCCAGGGGCTGGAGCCACAGCTCCTCCGTCTCAAGGAGATGTTCACCGGGGCCAGCCGCATCCGCGTGACCAACAAGGCGGGCACCGACATAACTGCCAACATAAAGGGGAGGCCGGGGCGCATGCTCCACGGGATGTGCGACAAGCCGGGGTCCTACCAGGCCGCCCCGGACATGGAGGGCGGCATAGGCCCCATCGAAGACGGGGTCGAGGGGGTGATCGTCTGCG